>NZ_JBFATR010000035.1:0-73441 GCF_040678395.1 Streptomyces sp. NPDC052687
GCGGCGGCCGCGGGCGCGGCCGGCGTCTGAGCGGTGGGGGTGGTCTCCGCGGCCCCCGCGGCCGCGGTACCCGCCGGAGCCGGGGCGCCAGCGGCCCCCGGCTTGTAATCGGCGAAGAAGTCCCACCAGGCGCGGTCTACGGAATTCGGGTCCTGGAGGTACTGCTGATAGATCTCGTCGACGAGCCACTCGTTGGCACCGAACGCGGCAGCGGGGTTCTTGCCCGCTTGGTCGGTGTCGGTGGAGATGCTCGATGCGTTACTGGGGGACTGTGGCGACACGGCGGCAACCGCCCTCTTCCGCTTCACAAGGTGATGGACAGCGGGAATAAAGGCTACGCCTCCATGACGGCGAAGGTCAGGCCAGGCCCGTTCATCGTCGCGTAAGTCACATCGGGAAGCGTGTTTCGCGGTTGATAATGGCGGGAAACAAGCGTGGTTCCCGTCTGTGACCAGCCACAACGGGTACGACGAGCCGGACCCGGCGCGGCACGAGGCGCGGGCCCTTGCCTGATCACACGTGTCCGGCAGCGCGAACGTCCGTGGATCTTGTGGCTCCGCTTCGAACTTTACGTCAACTCGGCCCGGATGGCAGTCCCGGAAGAGTGACAAGAATCCGGCAACCCCGCTCGGATTCGGCCACTCCGATCCGCCCGCCGTGCAGATCCACCGCCCAGCGCGCGATCGCCAGACCCAGACCCGTGCCGCCGTCGCTGCCCGGGCCGTGCGGCCGGCTCACCGCACCCCGGTTGAACCGCTCGAACACCCGGTGCCACTCCGAACGCGGGATGCCCGGACCCTCGTCCAGCACCTCCAGCTCCAGCGACTCCGGCTGCGCCCCGCGCCGCGCCTTCACCGTCACCCGGCCGTGCGGCGGGCTGTGCTTGACCGCGTTGTCGATGAGGTTGGCGACGACCTGGTGGATGCGCTCGGGGTCCGCGTGCGCGGTGAGCTCCGGCGGGGAGACGTCGAGGTGCAGATGGACGTCCGTCCGCGTGTGGCTGCCGGAGCCGGAGGCGATGCCCGCGCGGGCGGAGGCCACCATGTTGGCCTCCTTCAGCACGCCCGAGAGATACGGCCACACCTCGAACCGCCGCTTCTTCAGCGGGACCACGCCGTTGTCGAGGCGGGACAGGTCCAGCAGCGTCTCGACCAGCCGCCCCAGCCGCTCGGTCTGCTTCAGCGCCGTCCGCATGGTCTCCGGGTCGGCCTCGGTGACGCCGTCGACGATGTTCTCCAGCACCCCGCGCAGCCCCGCGATGGGGGTGCGCAGCTCGTGCGAGACGTTGGCGACCAGCTCCTTGCGCTGGCGGTCCTGGGCCTCCAGCTCGTCGGCCATGACGTTGATCGTCTGGGCCAGGTCGCCGAGTTCGTCGCGCCGGTTCTCGCTCACCCGGCGGCTGTAGTCGCCGTGCGAGATGGAACGGGCCACCGCGTTCATCTCGTCCAGCGGAGAGGTGAGCGAGTGCGCCACGAACTGCGTGATCAGCAGGGTGGCGATCATCGAGAAGACGGTGATGAAGCGCAGCTCGGTCTCGGTGCGCATGGCCACCATCATCAACCCGGTGGTGATCAGCACCGAGATGACGACCAGCGCCCCCAGCTTGGTCTTGATCGAGAACGGGCGTACGCCGCCCCAGGGTTCGCCGGGGCTCCTCCGTGCGGCTCTCCGCCCGTCGCTCATGGCGTCGGCGTCTCCAGGGCGTAGCCCACGCCG
Organism: Streptomyces sp. NPDC052687; assembly: GCF_040678395.1. Lineage (NCBI taxonomy): Bacteria > Bacillati > Actinomycetota > Actinomycetes > Kitasatosporales > Streptomycetaceae > Streptomyces > Streptomyces sp. NPDC052687. The sequence goes on from NZ_JBFATR010000035.1 coordinate 1,717, forward strand.
TGCACCGTGCGGATCCGCTCGGCGCCGATCTTCCGGCGCAGCGCCTTGATGTGGCTGTCGACCGTGCGGGTGCCGGAGGCGTCCGCCCAGTCCCACACCTCGGCGAGCAGCTGCTCACGGGAGAGCACCGCGCGCGGGGTGTTCGCCAGGCACACCAGCAGGTCGAACTCGGTGGGCGTGAGGTGCACGTCCTCCGACTTCACCCGGACCCGGCGCTGGGCGTGGTCGATCTCCAGTTCGCCCAGGCGCAGGATGCCGCTGCGCGGGGTGGAGGCGGCCAGCGCGGCCCGCTCCACCCGGCGCAGCAGGACGTGCACCCGGGCCGCCAGCTCCCGCATGGAGAACGGCTTGGTCATGTAGTCGTCGGCGCCCACGCCGAGCCCGACCAGCATGTCGGTCTCGTCGTCGCGCGCGGTGAGCATCAGGACCGGGACGGGCCGCTGGGCCTGGACCCGGCGGCACACCTCCAGGCCGTCGAAGCCCGGCAGCATGATGTCGAGGATCAGCAGGTCGGGCTGCCAGGCCTCCGCCGTGTCGACCGCCGCCGGACCGTCACCGGCCGTTTGCACCAGGAATCCCTCGGCGCGCAGGCGGGCCGCGATGGCGTCGACGATCGTCGCGTCGTCCTCGACCACCAGGACCCGGCGCTGTGCGCCCGGGGTGGTCGTCGCCGTGCCGTTGTGGGAGGTGTGTGTCTGCTCCATCGCCCGCCCCAAAAGTGTGCTTTCCGGAATCAGTGGGGTGATCCCTTGTCTGCGCATGACTGCGATTGACGCTTGAATGATCCGCGTCAGGCATGCAGCGTACGGGGAGTCACCGCGCCTTTGCTATCCAGGTCGGACGCCGAGGTGCACGACGTCCGGAACGCCCCGGGCAACGGGGATCTCTTCGGTACGCACATGCTGGAATCCGGCATTCCGCAAGGTTTCTTCGAATTCCGGGGAGGGCTCGGCGGACCACACCGCGAGCACTCCGCCGGGGCTCAACACCCTTGTGCAGCTTGCCAGTCCGGCCGGTGCGTACAGCCCCTCGTTGCCGTCCGTGACGGTCCATCCTGGCCCGTTGTCGATGTCCAGGCACAGCGCGTCGTACGTGGCGGATGTCTCATTGACGAAGGTGACCAGATCGGCTTCCACGATCTCCGTGCGCGGATCGGCCAGCGCCGCCCGGGACAGTTCGGCGAGCGGGCCGCCGCGGTGCCAGTCGATGACGGCGGGCTCGCGCTCCACCACCGTGATCCGTCCCCAGCGGTCGTTCGCGGCGGCGTGTGCGAGCGAGAAGCCGACCCCCAGCCCGCCGATCAGCACCCGCGGCGCGGGCCGCGCGTCGAGCGCGCCCAGGGCGGCGTCGATCAGCCGCCGCTCCGAACGGCCGTCGGAGGTGTCCATCAGGAAGCAGCCGTTCGCGATGATCTGCAGCAGGTCACCGTGCCGGCGCAGCACGACCTCCCCGTAGGGGCCCTCGCGGCGGTCCAGCACCTCAGGAATCTCGTAAGCGGTGGACATCCGTCCATCCTGGCACTTCGCTGACGGGCCGTCGGCCGAATAACGGCCGGGGCTACGAACGGCCCAGGACCGGGGCCGCGACCGGGGCCACGACCGGGCCTACTTCTCCATGCCCTGGTTCAGCTGCCGCAGCAGCCGGGCCAGCTCCGCCACCTCGCGGCGGTCCCAGTGGGCGAGCTGGCTGACGTAGCGGGCGCGGCGGGCCTCGCGCACCCGCTGGACCCGGCGGCTGCCCTCCTCGGTGAGATGGACCAGCCAGGCGCGGCCGTCGGCGGGGTCCGGCTCGCGGGCCACCAGGCCCAGGTCCTCCAGGGCGCGCAACTGGCGGGACATGGTGGCCTTGCCGACGCCGATGTAGGCCGCCAGCTCGGTGGCGCGCTGCCGGCCGCACTCGTCCAGCCGGACCAGCAGGCCGTACGCCGCGGACTCCAGGTCGGGATGGACCGCGCGGGCCATCTCGCCCTGCTTGGCGCGGGCCCGGCGCATCAGCACCGTCAGCTCCCGCTCCAGGGCCAGGTACTCCTGGTCCACACCACTCGGCGACGTCCCGGATTCGCCCGCGTGTCCGCCGCCGTTTCCGTCCTCGTGCACGTCAGCACCCCTGATCCGGTTTCCCGATCCTGAAAGTTCCTGCCAAAGGCCACCATCGCCGCAGCTCCGTCAGTATTTCGCAGGCGTAGACCAACGGCGGCAACCGGGCCCTCTTCCCTCCCGCACGTCTACGTGCGTAGCTTCTTCAGCGCGCAACTACTGGCATGTGCACGCCAGCCGCATCTCCCTGCACCGAGCACCCCTCGACGAGTTCCCCAGTCCTCGGAGGCACGTCATGCCCGTGCACAGATCCGGAACGACCCGCCGCCGGCGCCGCCTCGTCCTCGCCGGCCTCCTGCTCACCGCCCTCCTCCCGCTCCTCGCCGTCCCCGCGTCCGCCGCCGACGCCCCCGCCCGCGGCACGGCGTACATGGGCATGGGCGTCCCCGCCCACGACGGCGTCCACGGCAGGCCCACCCCCCGCGGCGCCGTCCAGACCGAAGGCGTCGACGTCAGCAGCCACCAGGGCAACGTCGCCTGGACGACCCTGTGGAACAGCGGCGTGAAGTGGGCCTACGTGAAAGCCACGGAGGGCACGTACTACAAGAACCCGTACTTCGCGCAGCAGTACAACGGCTCGTACACCGTGGGCATGATCCGCGGCGCCTACCACTTCGCCACGCCCGACACCACCACCGGCGCCGCCCAGGCCCACTACTTCGTGGACAACGGCGGCGGCTGGTCCCGCGACGGCAGGACCCTCCCCGGCGCCCTCGACATCGAGTGGAACCCCTACGGCGCCGCCTGCTACGGCAAGTCCCAGACCGCGATGGTCTCCTGGATCCGCGACTTCCTGAACACCTACAAGGCCCGCACCGGCCGCGACGCCGTCATCTACACCGCCACCAGCTGGTGGAAGCAGTGCACCGGCAACTACGCGGGCTTCGCCCAGTACAACCCCCTGTGGATCGCGCGGTACGCGTCGACGGTGGGGGAGCTGCCGGCCGGCTGGGCGTACTACACGATGTGGCAGTACACCTCGACCGGGCCGACCGTGGGCGACCACGACTGGTTCAACGGCGCGCTGGACCGCGTGCAGGCGCTCGCGTACGGCTGACGCGCGGCGGAAGGCCCGGACCTCCCTCACGGGGGCCGGGCCCTCCTGGTCCGGTGGCGTCCGTCACGCCGCCACCGGCACCTCTGAACCGGCGGCACCGGCGGAACCGGCGGAACCGGCGGAGCCGGCGGTGCCGGTCGCCGGGGCCAGGGCCAGCTCCAGGACCTGGCGGACGTCCGTGACGGTGTGGACGTCCAGCTTCTCCAGCACCTCGGCCGGGACGTCGTCCAGGTCGGGCTCGTTGCGCTTGGGGATGATCACCGTGGTGACCCCCGCGCGGTGAGCGGCCAGCAGCTTCTGCTTGACGCCGCCGATGGGCAGCACACGGCCGGTCAGGGAGACCTCGCCGGTCATCGCCACGTCGGTGCGGACCAGGCGGCCCGACAGCAGGGACGCCAGGGCCGTCGTCATCGTGATGCCCGCGCTCGGGCCGTCCTTGGGGACCGCGCCCGCCGGGAAGTGGATGTGCACGCCCCGGTCCTTCAGGTCGGCCACCGGCAGTTCCAGCTCGGCGCCGTGGGAGCGCAGGAACGACAGGGCGATCTGCGCGCTCTCCTTCATCACGTCGCCCAGCTGGCCGGTCAGGGTCAGGCCCGCCGCGCCGGTCTCCGGGTCGGCCAGCGACGCCTCCACGTAGAGGACGTCACCGCCCGCGCCGGTCACCGCGAGGCCGGTCGCGACGCCCGGGACGGACGTACGGCGCTCGGCCGGGTCCTGCGCCGACTCCGGCACGTGGTGCGGCCGGCCGATCAGGTCGCGCAGATGGGCGTCGGTGACGGTGAACGGCAGCTCCCGCTCGCCCAGTTCGTGCTGGGCGGCGACCTTGCGCAGCAGCCGGGCGATCGACCGCTCCAGGTTCCGCACGCCCGCCTCGCGGGTGTACTCGCCGGCCAGCTTGCGCAGCGCGCTCTCGTCGATGGTCACCTCGTCCGCGTCGAGCCCGGCGCGCTCCCGCTGCCGCGGTACCAGGTGGTCGCGGGCGATGACGATCTTCTCGTCCTCGGTGTAGCCGTCCAGGCGGACCAGCTCCATGCGGTCGAGCAGGGCCTCCGGGATGGACTCCAGGACGTTGGCCGTCGCCAGGAAGACGACGTCCGACAGATCGAGTTCGACCTCCAGGTAGTGGTCGCGGAAGGTGTGGTTCTGGGCGGGGTCGAGGACTTCGAGGAGCGCCGCGGCCGGGTCGCCGCGGAAGTCGGAGCCCACCTTGTCGATCTCGTCCAGCAGGACGACCGGGTTCATCGAGCCGGCCTCCTTGATGGCGCGGACGATCCGGCCGGGCAGCGCGCCGACGTACGTACGGCGGTGGCCGCGGATCTCCGCCTCGTCACGGACGCCGCCGAGGGCGACCCGGACGAACTTGCGGCCCATGGCGTGCGCCACACTTTCGCCCAGACTGGTCTTTCCGACACCTGGCGGCCCGACCAGGGCGAGCACGGCACCGCCGCGCCGGCCGCCGACGACACCCAGGCCGCGCTCGGCGCGGCGCTTGCGCACCGCCAGGTACTCGGTGATGCGCTCCTTGACGTCCTCCAGACCGGCGTGTTCGGCGTCCAGGACGGCCTTGGCGCCCTGGATGTCGTACGCGTCCTCGGTCCGCTCGTTCCACGGCAGTTCGAGGACGGTGTCCAGCCAGGTGCGGATCCAGGAGCCCTCGGGGGACTGGTCGGAGGCCCGCTCCAGCTTGTCGACCTCCTTGAGGGCGGCCTCACGGACCTTCTCGGGCAGGTCGGCGGCCTCGACGCGGGCGCGGTAGTCGTCGGACTCCTCGCCCTCCTTCTCGCCGTTCAGCTCCCGCAGCTCCTTGCGGACCGCCTCCAGCTGGCGGCGCAGCAGGAACTCGCGCTGCTGCTTGTCGACGCCTTCCTGGACGTCCTTGGCGATGGTCTCGGCGACCTCCTGCTCGGCGAGGTGGTCGCGCAGCTGCTGGGTGGCGAGCTTGAGGCGGGCGACCGGGTCGGCGGTCTCCAGCAGCTCGACCTTCTGCTCGGTGGTGAGGAACGGGGAGTAGCCGGAGTTGTCGGCGAGCGCCGAGACGTCGTCGATGGCCTGCACCCGGTCGACCACCTGCCAGGCGCCGCGCTTCTTCAGCCAGGCGGTGGCGAGGGCCTTGTACTCCTTGACCAGCTCGGTCACGTGCCCCGGCAGCGGGTCCGGCACGCTCTCGTCGATCCGCGTGCCCTCCACCCACAGGGCGGCGCCCGGCCCGGTCGTCCCGGCGCCGATCTTCACCCGGCCCCGGCCGCGGATGAGGGCGCCCGGGTCACCGTCGGCGAGCCGGCCGACCTGTTCCACGGTGCCGAGGACGCCGGTGTTCGCGTAGGTGCCGTCGACGCGGGGGACGAGGAGCACCTTCGGCTTGCCCGGCTCCGACCGCGCGGCCGCCTGAGCGGCCTCCACCGCGGCCCGTACATCCGCGTCGTTGAGGTCCAGCGGAACCACCATCCCGGGCAGCACGACCTCGTCGTCGAGCGGCAGCACAGGCAGGGTGAGCGGCGTGAACGCCGTGGACTCAGCAGCCATGATCTCCCCTTCGGCAGTCAAGTTGAGTTATGCCGACTCAATGCTCGGGGGGGGCGCGAATGTTCCCCGGCGGTTGTTCGCTGTCAGCGATCACCGGACGCGGGTGCGGTTCCCGCTGATCAGGGCGGGTGCGAGTCCCTCCTGTCCCGATTCCCTGGGAGAGCCCGGCAGGGCTCGGCGGGAGAGCGAACGGGCGCGCGGCGCGGCGTCGTCCAGGGAATGGCAGATGTGCGCCGCGGTGGGGTTGTGGGAGGCGCCGACGCCGACCTCGGGGAGGAAGCCGGCGGACGGCGGACGGTGGGCAGGAGCCGGTCGTGCGGCTGCGGCGGACGCTGGAGCCGCCGCCGGCGGTGCGTCCCGGAGGGTGGGGGCCGGAGGGTGGGGGCCGGGCCGGCCGGGGCGGGCGTGGTTCACAGCTCCACGAACGCCACCGTCGCATCGTCGTGACGCTTGCCGCGGATCAGCGGGGCGGGCTGGTCACGGTCCGCGTGCTCCAGCGCCCGCACCCGCTCGACCAGCCACTGGGCGCCGTTCTTGCGGACGGTGGTGTGCAGGTCGGTCCAGTCGCCCTCACGGAACGTCTCCGTCCAGCGGGCCGCGCCGTCGGTGAGGGCGGTCAGGGCGGTGACCGAGGCGCGCGGGGCCGTGCCGGTGACCGCGCGGTCGGCGACGGCCGGGTCCGCGGCGGCGGTGAAGAAGCCGCCCTCCCGGTTGCGCAAGGTGGCGTCGATCACGGTGTCGGAGGCGAGGGCCGCACGGGGAAGGCGGGCGAGACGGTCGTCGAGGACCGCGGTGACCGCCCCGTCCGGCGATTCCAGCAGCAGAACGGAGTCGCAGAGCACCAGATAGTCGACGGCCGTCTCCGTCCAGCGGGCCAGAACCACCGTCGCCTGCGGGGTGCGCGGGTGAGAAAGGTCACAGGTTGAGCCGTGGGCCCGAGAGGTACGGGCGATCGCGCGGGCCAGCACCCCGGACAGCGGAACATCCGGGAGCGAAACGGTCAGTTCGGTCAGCGCCCCGCCGAGGCGCGCGGTGTACCAGGGGACGGAATGCAGACAGCCGGTGCCTCCTCGGGGCGGCGTCACGCCGTCCAGGACCACCAGGCAACCGCCCTGTCCGGACGCGGGAAGGCAGACACCGGCGAAGTCCTCGTTGGGACGCGCCGGATCGCCGGGCACCGTGACAAGTTCCGTACGCATCCCGTCAGTCTGCACGAGCCCTTCACAAGGTCCGCGAAAGAGCGGCATCGGTCGCCGGATACCCGAACCGTCGCAGGTCAGGAGCCGGGTTTGGGAGGGAATGGCGCACTCCGGGAAGACGTGGCGGCGAATACTGCCAAAGCCTGCGGCCGACGTCCAACCGGCCTGCCGCACAGGGCCGTCGCACACGCCAGAGGAACTTGCCCGCCAACTCCCGTCCGATGTTCACTCCTTCGGGTGGCGGGTCAGGCGATGCACGCCCCCTGCCCACCGGCACTGGGAGGGTCGGGAACTGTACCGGGAGTACGCGCCAGTTGACGGCGCGTCACCCGGGTCCACGGGTACACGAGTCAGGAATGCGAGCACCGGTGCAGAAGAAGCGGCCTCGGCGCACAGGCAAGCAGACGGCCCCGCAGGGGGCAGCGGAGCACACCCCCGTCGGGAAGGGTCGCCCCACCCACGTACGCAACCGCCTCATCGTGGCCGTCGCCGTCGTGGCCGCCGCCATCGCCGGCGCGGGCGCCCCGTCGGTGCTCGCGGCGGCCGGACAGGCGAGCGACACCCAGGAGTTGGTGACGCTCTCGGAGCAGACCCGCGACGCCCTCGCGCTCGCCCACGCGCTCGCCGACGAGCGCGACGAGGTCATCGCGTACGTCGCGGCCGGGCGCCCCAAGTCCAAGGCGCCCTCCGAGCAGCGCAGCGCCCGGGTCGACCGGCAGGTCGAGGAGTTGCGCGGCGACACCGACACCCCGGCGCGGCTGCTGAAGGACCTCGACGGCATCGCCGCCGTGCGCAGAGCGGCGCTCACCGGCAAGAGCACCGCTCTCGAAGCGCACCAGGCGTACTCCGACGCGATCGCCGAACTCCACCGGCTCGCCGAGGACCTGGCCCAGCAGCTCCCGCCCCGCGCGGGCGCCGGAGCGTACGCCCTCGCCGAGCTCGACACCGCCGTCCAGCAGGCCGCCGCCACCCGCGGCCTGCTGCTCGCCGCGCTCAGCGTGCCCCGCTCCACCCAGACGGTCATCGACCCCGTCACCGGACTGCCCGCCACGGCCGGCACCTCCTCCGAGGCGGACACCAAGGCGCGCACCGCCCTCACCGCCGCCGCCCAGCAGGCCCGGCTGCGCTCCGACGCGGCCCTCGCCGACTTCCGCGAGACCGCCCCGAAGACCGCCCGCGCCTCCTACGACTCCACGGTCACCGGCCCCGAGGTCAACTCCGCCGAGAAGTACCTCGCGAGCCTCACCGACCAGCCGTCCCTCTCCGACCGCGAGCTGGCCACCGACGCCGCGAAGCTGAACGCCGCGCTCTCCGCCCGCGTCGACGCGATGCGCGGCGTCGAGGCCGCGCTCTACGACCGCCGCGTCAAGGACCTGGAGGCGCTGCGCGACGACGACGTCACCGCGCTGGAGATCCGGATCGGCATCCTCGGCGCGCTGCTGCTGCTCGCCGTCGGCGTCGCCACCGCCATGGCACGCTCCCTCACCCGCCCGCTCGCCGTGCTGCGCATCGGCTCCGCCCGGCTCGCCGAGGCCGCCGACCCGGCCGCCGAGGAGCCCGTGAAGTTCACCGGGCGCAACGACGAGTTCGCCCGCGTCGTCCGCTCCGTCAACGCCCTGCACGCGCAGGCCGTCACCCTGCACGAGCGGGTCGCCACGCTGGAGGCCGACCGCAAGCACCTGGTCGGCCAGCGCCAGAAGATGGCCGACGCCCGCGAGGAACTGCGCGCGGAACTGGAGCAGTCGACGGCCCAGCTGGAGCGGCTGCGCACCAGCATCGGCTCCACCTTCGTCAACCTGGCGCTGCGCACGCTCGGCCTGGTCGAGCGTCAGCTCGCGGTCATCGAGCAGCTGGAGGAGCGCGAGCAGGACCCGGACCGGCTCTCCACCCTGTTCAAGCTCGACCACTTCGCCACCGTGATGCGCCGGCACAGCGAGAACCTGCTCGTCCTGGCCGGCACCGAGCACATCCAGCACCACCCCGGCCCGGTCCCGCTGGTCGACGTCGTCCGCGCCGCCGTCAGCGAGATCGAGCGGTACGAGCGGGTGCGGATCTCCGCGCTGCCGCCGCACGCGCACATCGCCGGGTTCGCCGCCGACGACCTCTCCCACCTGCTGGCCGAGCTGATGGAGAACGCCACCTCGTTCTCCCCGCCCGACGTGCCCGTCGAGGTCTCCGGCTGGCTGCTGGAGAACGGCGAGGTCATGATCTCCGTCCAGGACGGCGGCATCGGCATGACCGAGGACCGCATGTCCCGGCTCAACGCCCGGCTCGCCGACTTCGACCCCGAGGCCGCGTACGACCAGGAGGGCGAGGACGGGCTCGGACTCGGGCTGTACGTCGTGGCCCGGCTCGCCCACCGCCTCGGGGTGCGGGTCCAGCTGCGGGAGCAGAAGCAGGGCGGGGTCGCGGCGGTCGTGGTGCTGCCGCAGCCGCTGCTCGCCGAGGGCGGCCCGGCCGCCGTGCCCAGCGCGTCCCCCTCCATGGAGGGCACCGCCTCCTTCTCCCTGCCCGGCGCCGACGCCGAGGCCAACTCCAACGTCCTGCCCGGCCGCACCCACCAGCACGACCCGCTGGTCGCCCTCGCCGAGAAGGCCGTACGGCAGAAGGCCGCGGCGGAGGGAACGGCCGACGGCACGACCGACGGCACGGCCCGGAAGACCGCCGAGGACTCCGCCGCCGAGCCCGCCGAGCACCTCGCCGCCGAGGCGTCCCGGCCCGAACCGGCCGAGCGGACGCGCCCCGAGGCGGACACGGCCGTACGGCCGGAGGAACCGGCCGGGACCGCCGTACCCGCACAGGAGCAGGGACAGGAGCCGGAGGCCGGGCCGCAGTCGCAGCCGGAGGCCGGGCGCGCGCCCGCCGGCGCCGATACGGCGACGGGGGACCACCCCGCCCCGCAGACCACGTCCGAGACCACCATGGAGCTGCTGCTCCCGGAGACCGCGCCCACGAAGCCCGGCTCCAGGCAGCCCGGTTCCGCGGAGCCCGGCCCCGCGGCCGGGGAGCCGCCGGCCGCGGGCCCGGAACCGGCCGCCCCCGCCGACCCGTACGCCATCGGCCCCGACACCCACGACCGCACCCCCGACGAGGGCGAGGAACAGCTCACCGACAAGGGGCTGCCCAAGCGCACGCCGAGGATCAGCGCGCCCGCGTCGGTGCCCCGGCCGCGGACCGGCGGCGTGGACGCCGAGGCACTGCGCCGCAGGCTGGGCGGCTTCCGTCGGGGGGCGGAAGCCGGTCGCCGCGACGTCGAGGCGGAGATCGCCGAGCAGACGACCGAGACCCGGTCGCCGGACGTACCCGCACAGCACCGCACCAGCTCCACTGGACCCGCACACGCACACGCCGAAGAAGCCACGGGGGGCACAGTCGAGGAGGCAAGCAGTTGACCGCGCCCAGTACCTTCGGACTGAGCAGTGAAGCCCGCAATCTGCACTGGCTGCTGACCAACCTCGTCGAGGAGGTGCCCGGCATCCTCTCCGTCGCGGTGGTCTCCTCCGACGGACTGCTCCTGCTCTCCTCCGACCCGGGCCGCAACGAGGCCGCCCGGGCCGCGCGGGAGGGACGCCCCGCAGGTCCCCGCGGTTCCTCCGCCGACCTGGCCACCATCGTCTCCGGCATCGGCAGCCTGACCGTCGGCGCCGCCCGGCTGATGGACTTCGGCGGGGTGAAGCACACGATGGTGGCGATGGACGAGGGCAGCCTGTTCGTGATGTCGATCAGCGACGGTTCGCTGCTCGGTGTGCACGGCTCCGCGGACTGCGACATGAGCGTCGTGGCGTACCACATGGCGCTCTTCGTCGGCCGCGCCGGCCATGTGCTCACCCCCGAACTCCGTAGCGAACTGCGGAAATCCCTGGAGTCCGAGTCGACGGGGAGTGCCCGATGAGCGCCACACCCAAGCCGCATCTCCCGGTGCGCGGCGGCGACCGCAAACCCGCCCGCGTCCGCCCCTACTCGCTCACCGGCGGCCGGACCCGCTTCGGGCACGTCCTGCTGGTCGAGACCTTCGTGGCCACCACGACCGCGCTGGACGCCGCCGAGGAGCGCAGGGAACTGACGAACGGTTCCCTCACCACCCGGGTGATGCCGGAGATGAGGGCCATCGTCGAACTGTGCCGCCGTATGCGTACGGTGGCCGAGATCGCCGCGCTGCTGAAGATGCCGCTCGGCGTGGTCCGCGTGCTCCTGAGCGACCTCGCGGACCAGGGAAAGATCCGGGTGTACGGAACCGGTACCGGGCACGGCACGGGCCGCCCGAACCGAGCGCTGCTGGAAAGGGTGCTGAGTGGACTCCGCCGTCTCTGATGCCGCTCACGGTGTCTCCCCGCTCCTCGAACCCGAGGGGCCCGAACAGCCCTGGCAGACGGACCGCACCCGCGCCCCGATCGCCACGAAGATCGTGGTGGCGGGCGGTTTCGGCGTCGGCAAGACCACGCTGGTCACCTCCGTCTCGGAGATCACCCCGCTGCAGACCGAGGCCCTGATGACCGAGGCGAGCGAGGAGACCGACGACCTCTCCGCCACGCCCGGCAAGCTGACCACCACCGTGGCCATGGACTTCGGCCGCATCACGCTCGACGACGACCTGGTGCTCTACCTGTTCGGCACGCCGGGCCAGCAGCGGTTCTGGTTCATGTGGGACGACATCGTGCGCGGCGCGATCGGTGCCGTCGTGATGGCCGACACCCGCCGGCTGAAGGACTGCTTCCCGGTCCTGGACTACTTCGAGAGCTCCGGCCTGCCGTACGTCGTCGCCGTCAACCACTTCGACGGCAGCGAGCTGTACGACCCGGAGGACGTTCGCGAGGCCCTCACGATTCCCGCGCACATACCTGTCATGATCATGGATGCGCGCCGCCGGATCTCGGTCATCGAGACCCTTCTGTCCCTCGTGGGCCACGCGCTCGACGAAACCCCCGAGTAGTCCCGAGTAGGAGACGTAACCCCGCATGCGGAAGATACTCGTCGTCGGAGCCGGCCAGTCCGGACTCCAGCTCGCCCTCGGCCTCCAGTCGCACGGGTACGAGGTCACCCTGATGTCCAACCGGACGGCGGACGAGATCCGCTCCGGCCGGGTCATGTCGACGCAGTGCATGTTCCACACGGCACTCCAGCACGAGCGCGACCTCCAGCTGAACTTCTGGGAGTCCCAGGCCCCGAAGATCGAAGGACTCGGCGTCTCGGTGGCCGCCCCCGGCTCGCACGACCCGGGCCCGACCCAGCGGGCGATCGACTGGGTCGGCAAGCTCGACGGTTACGCCCAGTCGGTCGACCAGCGGGTGAAGATGGCCGGCTGGATGGAGACCTTCGCGCAGCGCGGCGGCCAGCTCGTCATCCACGGCGCGGCCGTCGGCGACCTCGACTACTTCTCCCGCGCCTACGACCTGGTGCTCGTCGCGGCCGGCAAGGGCGAGCTGGTGCAGATGTTCGCCCGCGACCCCGAGCGCTCCCCGTACAGCGAGCCGCAGCGCGCCCTCGCGGTGGCCTACGTGCACGGCCTCGGCCCGCGCCCGGAGCACCCGGACTACGACGCGGTCCGCTGCAACCTGGTGCCCGGCGTCGGCGAGCTGTTCGTCATGCCGACGCTCACCACCTCCGGCCGCGCCGACATCCTGTTCTGGGAGGGCATACCCGGCGGCCCGCTGGACGTCTTCCAGGGCGTCAAGGACCCGGCGGAGCACCTCTCCCTGACCCTGGAACTCATGGAGAAGTTCACGCCCTGGGAGTACGCGCGGGCCACCAAGGTCGAGCTGACCGACGCGGGCGGCACCCTGGCCGGCCGCTACGCGCCGACCGTGCGCAACCCCATCGGCCGCCTGCCGGGCGGCGGTCTGGTCCTCGGCGTCGCCGACGTGGTCGTCGCCAACGACCCGATCACCGGGCAGGGTTCCAACTCGGCGTCCAAGTGCGCGGCGGCGTACCTCGCGTCCATCCTGGAGCACGGCGACAAGCCGTTCGACGAGGAGTGGATGCGGGCCACGTTCGACCGCTACTGGGCCACCGCCCAGCACGTCACCAAGTGGACCAACACGATGCTCGCCCCGCCGCCGGAGCACGTCCTGAACCTCATCGGCGCCGCGGGACAGCTCCAGCCGGTGGCCGACCGCTTCGCCAACGGATTCAACAACCCGGCCGACTTCGAGAACTTCTTCTACGAGCCGGAGAAGACCGCCGCCTACCTCGCGGAGGTCACCGGGGCCGGAGCCTGACGAGCGCTCGCGCGCCGTACGGTCCGCCCGCGCCCCGACAGGCGGCGGGGGCGGACCGGAACTGGGCTGGTGGAGTCGGGGCGGGGACTGCGGCTCGTACGGCGGGGCCACCCAGGGGGCGATCCAGCATAGGGACCTGCCGCGGCCGCGCCGCGCCTCGGGCGCGCGGGCGCCCGGCGCAGGGCTCGTGCACGGCGGCAGGCGGGTTCCCCTCACCGGGAGGACGGTGGGAACCATGAACGTGCCGGCGTTTCGCCGAGCGGCGACCGCGGCGGCGTCCGCGTGTGTCGTCGCGATCGGGATCATGACGGCGCCCGAGGCCGCTGCCGCACCGGACACGGCCCCCGCGCAGGGGTGCTACCACCGCGACGGCTACCCGCCCGGCGGCGGCCGCAACATCGGCGGCTCACCGCCCAAGTACAAGTCCGGCGCGCGGGTGAAGTGGGAGATGCCCGCCGGGTACGGGGACTACGACTTCATGGTCCAGGCGTGCAACCGCGGTGGCTCCGGCCAGCGTTCGCACTGCACCAACTGGTCGCCGCAGCTCTACCTCAACGCGCGGTGACGCCCCGCGCCCTCACCGCTCGGCATCCGGACGCACCGCTCCCAGGATCGGGTTGTTCGCGATCGGTGACAGCTTGATCCGCTCGCCGGGTCGCGGCGCGTGGACGACCTGCCCGTCGCCCGCGTACAGCGCCACGTGCGTGGCGTCCGGGTGGTAGACCACCAGGTCGCCGGGGCGCAGCTCGGTGAGCGGGACCCTGGGCAGGCGGGCCCACTGCTCCTGGCTGGTGCGCGGTACGGGGACGCCCGCGGCGGCCCAGGCCTCGGAGGTGAGGCCCGAGCAGTCGTACGTACGCGGCCCCTCCGCGCCCCACTCGTAGGGCTTGCCGAGCTGGCGCAGGGCGTAGTCGAGGGCGCGGTCGCCCCGGCCGGACGGCTTGGCGTCGTCATCGAGGCCGTCACCGAGATCGTCGCCGAGGCCGTCACCAGGATCGTCGCCGAGGCCGTCGCCGAGACCGTCACCGAGGGCGCCGGAGGCGACCAGTTCCCGCTGGGCCTTCTCGACGCTCCGCTCCTCGAACTCGGCGAGCGCCGCGAGCCGGCCGGGGGTGAGGGAGGCCAGCAGCGCCTCGACGGCGTCGAGGCGGCGGCGGACGTCGTCGCGCTGCCGCCGGTGGCGTTCGGCGAGCGTGAGCCGGGTGTCGAGGGCCGCGCGGGCCTTGCGGGCCAGTTCGTCCGCCTTGCGTTCGGTGCCGGTGAGGCGGCCCACGGCCTCGGCGCGTTCCCGGGCCAGCCGGCCGATCACATGCCCCTGGTCGACGGCGTGCTGCGGATCGCCGGCCAGGAGCAGGCGCACGTACGGGGAGATGCCGGTGCTCTGGTACTGCTGGCGGGCGAGCCGGCCGGCGGCGCGCCGGCTGTCGTGCAGGGACAGGCGGACGCGGCTGAGCGCGCGGTCGAGCCGCTCGACCTCGGCGCGCTGCGCGCGCAGCTTCTCCTCGGTGGCGTTGTACGTCTCGGTCGCCTTTTCGGCCTCCCGGTACAGCCGCTGAAGGTCCGTCAGCAGCTCGGCGACGCCGCGGTCCCGGCCCGGACCGGGCTCGGGCGCGGCGGCCGCCGGGGCGGGCACGAGGGCGGCGTGGGCGGCCACGGCCGCCGTACAGATTAGACGCAGAAGCCTTCCTGACACGTCATCACCTCCGGTGCGGGGCGGTGTCTCCGCGCCGCACCGTGAGCATCCGGCGCCTTCGCGCGGGCCGCGCGCCGGGCGTGCTCGGGATGGCGTAACCGCGTCACCCGTCGGCGTCGTCCCGGTTGCCGCCCGGCGTGGCACCGGGACCGGGGCGGCGGGCCGGCTTCGTCCACGGCCACTTCGGCCGGTCGCGCTCCCGCTCGCCGCCGGGGTCGTGGACGTACTTCCAGCGGTGGGTCAGCCGGCCCTGGCCGAGGGACACCCGGCGGTAGATCAGCACGGCCGGCGGCCCGCCCGCCGGGTCAGGGACGGGGATGCGGTACGTCTTGGGCGGATGCCCGGTGATCCCCAGCAGCACGGGCAGCGTGCGGCCGTCCATCGGCCCGCCCTCGAAGGGGGTGTCTTCGCTCTTCACGGCACCAGTGTCAGCCATCCGCCGAGGTGAGCGCGTGCACGATCGCCGCCGTCTGCTCGTCCCGGGCGGCGGTCACCGACAGCACCGCGAGGAACTGGTCGACCAGCCAGTCCCGCAGCTCCTCGGCGGGCGGCTGCTTGTCCTCGTCCAGCCACATCAGGGACGCCGCCTCGACCGCGGTGATCCACATCCGGACGGTCATCCGCAGCCGCCTGCCGGGCGCGGCGACGTCCAGGTGGCGATAGATGTGCTCGGCCGCGGCCCGCCGTACGCCGTCCACTATCGCGTTGGTGCGGGAGGTCTCCACCACGCTGCCGCCCTGCAGGAGGGCGGCGAAACCCGCGTCGTGCTCGTCGACGAAGGCCAGATAGCGGTCGAGGGCCCGGGACAGCCGGGGCAGCAGGGGCCCCTGGCGCGGCTCGTCGAAGCAGCCCCGCAGCGCCTCGGCGGCGGAGCGCAGCGCGGCCTCGTACAGCTGCTGCTTGCCGCCGGGGAAGTAGCGGTACACCAGCGGCCGGGAGACCCCGGCGGCCTCCGCCACGTCGTCCAGCGAGACGTCCTCGGGGGCCCGGTGCGCGAACAGGGAGAGCGCGGCGTCGAGCAACTGGCTGCGGCGTTCCTCGACGCTGAGCCGGCGGTAGGTGCGGGCGGGGGCCTGAGGGGTCATGACCGGCAGCGTAACCGGCGGCCCCCGCCGGGGTCCGGGCAGCGTACGGCGTTCAGGCCAGCAGGCCCGAGGACTTCCACAGGCGGCGGCCCACGCCCCGCAGGACGCCGATGTCGTCCAGGAAGTCGGTCAGCCGCTTGGCGCCGGTCTGCATGATCTCCCTGCGGTGGCCGCTGGCCTTGACCTGGGCCATGGCCTCGCGCTTGTCGAGCCCGACGTTGGTGTACACCTCGGGGTTGACGAAGGCGACGGAGAAGACGCGGGCGAACTCGCCTGAGGTGACCCGGGTGAACTCCTGGGACCACTTCGGCGCGGTCACCATCTGGCGCCGCAGCTCCTCACGGGCGTACCGCACATGGCGGGCCTCCTCGACGACGTGGATGCGCGTGACGCCCCGGATCAGGGGCTGCACCCGCTCGTCGGGGAAGGTGAGGCGCTGCATCCAGTCCAGGACCTCCTCGCCGAGCAGGGTCGCGGTGAACGAGCCGGGCGTGGTGGAGATGGTCTTGAACAGGCGGCCGAGGTGCTGGTGGGTGCGGCTGACCGGGTACCAGGGCGTCCCGCCCCGGGCGATCAGCCGGGCGAACATCTTCGAGTGCCGGCACTCGTCCTCGATCTCGGTCAGCGCGTAGCGCACGTGCGCGCTCGTCGCCGCCTTGTCGTAGATGTGCCGCACGAGCAGCTGCATCAGGATGATCTCGAACCAGATGCCCAGTGAGGCGAGCGCCGCCGACTCGTGCCGGGACAGCAGGATCCGCTGCTCCTCGCTCATCCGCTTCCACAGCGGGGTGTCGTACAGCGACACCAGCTCCGGCGGCCAGAACCACTTGCCCTCCTCGAAGGGCGCGTCCCAGTCGAGTTCCTCGTCCGGGTCGAAGGAGTGCTTGGCGGAAGAGTCGAGCAGCCGCTCGGCCACCTGCTCCCGGTCCTTGAGCAGGCCGAGCGCGTCGCGCAGCCCTTCGACCGCGTCGGCTTCCGTCAGGGTCGTCATGGCAGTCCCAGTCCCATCTCGTCGTACGGAGCGGTGTTGGCGGTTACCCGTGGGTCACTGCTTATGAGACTGCCTGTCAGCAAGCCCGTCAATCCCCTGCGCGCGACTTGTTGACCGCGCGTCTACCGCGCGGGAACCTGCCGGACATGCCGACCTCCGACCAGTACGTCACACCGCCGGACGGCCCCCGCTGGGCCGTCCCCGCCACCGGCGCCGCCCGCTTCACCTGGGAATACGACGACGGACGGGACCGCCTCCTCGCCCTCTACCAGAAGGGCAAGGACAAGCAGTGGGACGGAACGAAACGCATCGACTGGGACTTACCGGTCGACCCCTACGACCCCCTCGGCACCCGACGAGGCCCTGGCCCTCTACGGCACCCCTTACTGGCCCAAACTCACCGGCAAGGACCGCGCCGAACTGCGCCGGCACTACGCCTCCTGGCAGTTCAGCCAGTTCCTGCACGGCGAACAGGGCGCGATGATCTGCGCCGCGCGGATCGTGGAGTCCGTCCCCGACCTCGACGCCAAGTTCTACTCGGCCACCCAGACCATGGACGAGGCCCGCCACGCCGAGATATACGGCCGCTTCCTGCACGAGAAGATCGGCCTCCTCTACCCCGTCGACGACAGCCTCAAGTCCCTCCTCGGCGACACCCTGAACGACAGCCGCTGGGACATGCCGTACCTGGGCATGCAGGTGCTCATCGAAGGCCTCGCCCTCGCCGCCTTCGGCATGATCCGCGACACCACCACCAAGGAACTCCCGAAGCAGATCCTCGCCTACGTCATGCAGGACGAGGCCCGCCACGTCGCCTTCGGCCGCATGGCCCTGCGCGACTACTACCGGCAGCTCACCGACGCCGAACTGCGCGAACGCGAGGAGTTCGTCATCGAGGGCTGCTACGCCATGCGCGACCGGCTGCGCGGCGAGGAGGTCCTGGAGAACTTCGGCATCCCCCGGGCGGAGGCGGAACGCTACAGCGAGCAGTCCGAGTACCTCGCCCTCTTCCGCAAGCTCCTCTTCAGCCGCATCGTCCCCTGCGTCAAGGACATCGGCCTGTGGGGCAGGCGCCTCCAGCAGGCCTACGTCGACATGGGCGTCCTCGAACTGGGCGACGCGAGCCTGGACCTGCTCATGACCCAGGACGAGGAGATCGCCGACCGCCTGGACGCGCAGCGGTTCGCGGCGGAGGAGCGGGAGCGGGTGGCGGAGGTGACGGAGACGATCGAGCAGGGTCAACGCCCGGCCGATTGATCACACGATCGACGGGCGAATCGGCATATGCGCCTGGGTACGCTGATCCTGCCAGGCAGACTCCGTCGCATGGGAGCAATCATGAGCGCCGCGCGTGACTACGGGCTGGACGACGACTACCAGTGGCCGCGCCCGCCGCAGGGCGGCTGGACGGCGGACGACCTGGACCGGCTCCCCAACCTTCCTCCGCACACGGAGCTGATCGACGGGAGCCTGGTTCTCGTGAGCCCGCAGACGTTCTTCCACATGCGGACGCTTCGGCTCCTGGAGGCCGTCCTGCTGAAGCAGGTGCCGGACGAGTTCGACGTCTACCGGGAGTTCACCGTCACGCTCGACAGGCACAACCGCCCGGAGCCCGATGTCCTGGTGGTCCGCGCCGGCGCTGACACCGGGCCAAGGGCCACGCGGCTCCTTCCCGAAGACGTCGTTCTCGCGATCGAGGTCGTCTCCGAGGACTCGGTGGCGCGGGACCGGGAGATCAAGCCCTTGAAGTACGCCAAGGCCGGCATCGGCCACTTCTGGCGAGTCGAGGAGAACGACGGCCTCCCCGTGGTCTACGTCTACGAGCTGGACCCGGCCACCGCCGCCTATACGCCGACCGGCATCTTCCACGACAAGCTCGAACTCACCGTCCCGTTCCCCATCGAGATCGACCTCACCGCCAGCGACCGCCGATAGACCGAGGGCCGCCCTCTCCGGTGGCGAGCACCGCCTCCATCACCGCCCTGGCGATCGGTGCCGCCATCCCGCCGCCGGTGATGTCGCCCCGGTCGGCCGACGCGTCCTCCACCACCACGGCCACCGCCACCTTCGGCTCCAGGTCCCGCGCGCCCTGCGCCCACGAGACGAACCACGCGTACGGCATACCGGAGTTGCCGACGCCGTGCTGCGCGGTACCCGTCTTGCCGCCCACGATCGCGCCGGGGATCGCCGCGTTCCTGCCCGTGCCCTCCTCGACCACCCCCCGCATCAGCGCGCGCATCCGGACCGCGGTCGACGGGTGCATCGCCTGCCGGACCGGGCGCGGCCCGGCGGACTGCACGGTCGCCCCGTGCGCCGTCGTCGTCCGCTCCACCAGATAGGGCTCCCGCAGCTGCCCGCCGTTGGCCACCGCCGCCGCCACCATCGCCATCTGCAACGGCGTCGCCCGGGTGTTGTACTGCCCGATCGAGGACAGCGCGAGCTGCGCCTTGTCGACGGTGGTGTCGAAGGTGCTCGGCGCGACCGAGTACGGGATGCGCAGATCCGTGTCGTTGAAGCCGAACGCCTCCGCCGCGGCCGCCATGTCCGCCACCCCGACATCCGCGCCGAGCTTGGCGAACACCGTGTTGCACGACCGCTCGAAGGCCACCCGCAGCGGCGCGTTCTCGCACCCCTCGTTCCCGTTGGTCAGCCTCGTCGTCGTACCCGGCAGGGTGTACGGGTCGGGTGAGTCGGTCGGACGGTCGAGGTCCCTGACCGCCCCCGCGTCCAGCGCCGCCGCCGCCGTCACCACCTTGAAGGTCGAGCCCGGCGGATACGTCTGCCGCACCGCCCGGTTCAGCATCGGCTTGTTCGGGTCCTCGTTCAGCTGCGCCCAGGACCGGCCCACCGTCACGCCGTTGCCGGACAGCGACTCCGGGTCGTAGGACGGTGTCGAGACCAGGGCCAGGATCCGCCCGGTCGCGGGCTCCAGCGCGGCCACCGCGCCCCTGCGCGCCCCGAGCCCGGTGTACGCCGCCCGCTGGGCCGCCGCGTTGAGGGTGGTGACCACGTCGCCGCCCGGGGTGCGCGCCCGGGTGAGGTCGTTGATCAGGGCCAGCGGCGACAGCATCGGATCGGTGCCGGAGAGGATGCCGTCCTCGGCGTGCTCCAGCAGCGAGGAGCCGTACACCTGGGAGGCGAAGCCGGTGACCGGGGCGTACAGCGGGCCGTCGGTGTACGTCCGCTCGTAGCGCAGCCGGCCCCCGGTGTCCTTGGAGCCGGTGACCGGCCGGCCGCCCACGAGGATGTCCCCGCGCGGCTGGGCGTACCGGGCGATGGCCTGGCGGCGGTTGGCGGGGTTGTCGTCGAGGGCGGGGGCCTGGAAGACCTGGACGCGGGCCGCGTTGACCAGCAGGGCCACCAGGAGCAGGGCGCAGAAGGCGGCGGCGTGCCGGATGTGCCGGGTCACGGGCCCACCTGCCCGTCGTACTGCTTGCGCGCCGCGTGGCTCACCCGGATCAGCAGCGCCACGATCGCCCAGTTGGTGACGACCGAGGAGCCGCCCTGGGCGAGGAACGGCATCGCCATGCCGGTCAGCGGGATCAGCCCGGTCACCCCGCCCGCGATCACGAACACCTGGAGCGCCACGATGGAGGCGAGACCGACGGCGAGCAGCCGGCCGAACGGGTCGCGCAGCGCGAGACCGGCGCGGTAGCCGCGTTCCACCAGCAGCGCGTAGAGCAGGAAGATCGCGGTGAGTCCGGCGAGGCCCAGTTCCTCGCCCGCCGTGGCCAGGATGAAGTCCGACTTCACGGCGAAGCCGATCAGGACCGAGTGGCCGAGGCCCAGACCGGTGCCCAGCACACCGCCCGCGGCGAAGGCGAACAGCGACTGCGCGACCTGGTTCGGGCCCTGACCTGCGTCGATGGTGGCGAACGGGTGCAGCCAGTCCTCGATCCGGCCGTGCACGTGCGGCTCCAGCCGGGCCACGGCGACCGCGCCCAGCACCGCCAGCAGCAGACCGACCGCGATCCAGCCGGTGCGGCCGGTGGCGACGTAGAGCATGACGACGAACAGGCCGAAGAACAGCAGCGAGGTGCCGAGGTCGCGTTCCAGGACCAGCACGCCCACGCTGAGCAGCCAGATCGCGAGGACCGGTCCGAGGACCCGGCCGGTGGGCAGCTGCAGCAGCCAGATCCGGCGGCCGGTGTACGCCAGCGCGTTGCGGTTGGCGGCCAGGTACGCGGCGAAGAACACCGCCAGCAGCACCTTCGCGAACTCGCCCGGCTGGATGGAGAACCCGGCGATCCGGATCCAGATGCGGGCCCCGTTCACCGCCGGGAAGAAGATCGGCAGGGTGAGCAGGGCGAGCGCGACGGCCACGCACACGTACGCGTAGCGCTGGAGGAAGCGGTGGTCGCGCAGGAAGAAGACCACACCGATGAACAGGGCCACCCCGAGCGTGGACCAGACGAGCTGGGCGGGCGCCGCCCGGTCCGCCGGGGTCTCCAGGTCGAGGCGGTAGATCAGGACCAGGCCGAGGCCGTTGAGCAGCACCCCGATGGGCAGCAGCAGCGGATCGGCGTAAGGGGCGCGCAGCCGCACCGCCAGATGGGCGAGGAGGGCGAGCACCCCGAGCCCGGCGCCGTAGCCGGCGGCGCCCGGCGGGAGGGCGCCGTGCCGGGCCAGGCCGACCGCGCAGTAGCCGCACACCGGGAGCAGGACGGCCACGACGATGAGCGAGAGTTCGATGCCACGGCGCCGGGGGAGGCGTAGCGCGGGAGCGGGCACGTCCGCGGCCACGGCGGTTCCGGTCCCGGTGCCGGTTCCTGCCTTCGTCATGCCCGGAACCTACCCAGACAGTCCGGCTCGTCGTGCCTCATCCCGATGTGCCCCGCGCCAGGAGGGACCACAGGGGACATCGGTGACCTCCATACGGGCGTACGGGGCGGCGGGACGGCGGGTGGCGGGACGGCGAGCTTCCGGGCGGGGCCGGGGGCGGGCGCGGGGTTGACTCACCGCCACCCTAGGAGCGGGGCGGGCCCGCCGCGCGTCGCGTTGCGCCAGGCGAGGTCACGCCCCGCCCCGCGGCCCCGCGGCGGTCCGGCGCGGCGGCGTGGCGGGCAGCGTCAGGGTGGCCACCGCCCCGCCGTCGGGCGCGTTGGCGAAGCTCAGGCGGGCGCCCAGCACCTCCGCCTGGCCGAGCGCGATGGTCAGCCCGAGACCGTGCCCGCGGGCACCGCCCTCGGTGCGGAACCGCTGGGGGCCGTGCGCCACCAGGTACTCGGGATAGCCGTCCCCGTGGTCCCGTACCGTCACCACCGGCCCGTCCACGGTCAGCACCACCGGCGCCCGCCCGTGCCGGTGCGCGTTCGCCACCAGGTTGCCCAGCACCCGCTCCAGCCGCCGCCGGTCGGTCTCCACCCGCGCGTCCCGCACCAGCCGCACCTCGGTCTCGGTGCCGGACGCCCGCACCACCCGCCGGGCCAGCGCCCCCAGCTCCTCGCTGTCCAGCTCCAGCCGCTCGCGCCCGGTGTCCAGCCGGGAGATCTCCAGCAGGTCCTCGGTGAGCGTGCGCAGCGCCGCCACCCGGTCGCGCACCAGCTCCGTCGGCCGCCCCGGCGGCAGCAGCTCGGCCGCCGCGTGCAGGCCGGTCAGCGGGGTGCGCAGCTCGTGCGCCACATCCGCGGTGAACCGCTGCTCGGCCAGCAGCTTGCCCTGCAGCGACGCCGCCATGGAGTCCAGCGCGGCGGCCACCGCCGCCACCTCGTCCTGCGGGCGGCCCGGATCGCCGGCGCGCCGGTCGTGCACCCGCGCGTCGAGGTCGCCGGCGCTGATCCGCCGCGCGACCCGCGCCGTCGCGTGCAGCCGCCGCGTCACCCGGGTCACCGCGAACGCGCCGACCAGCAGCGTCGCCCCGATCGCCAGCGCCGAGGACCCCACGATGGCCCGGTCGAGGCCGTCGATGGTGCGGGCCTGCTGCGCGTAGTCGACGGCCACGGCGAGCGCGTGCCCGCCCTCGGCGGGGCCCGCCGCCCACATCGTGGGCCGGCCCCGGTGGTCGGCGACCATCGTGCCGCGCTGCCCGTCGGCCGCCAGCTCGCGCAGCGGCTCCGGCAGCTCCCCGGGATCGATCCCCGCGCCCGCCGACAGCGGATCGCCCGCCTCGTACGCCTCCGTCGCGTCCGCCAGCCGGGCCAGCGCCAGGTCGCGGGCCTCGCCGACGGTCTGGTTGGTCACCGACACATGCACCAGCGCGCCGAGCAGCGCGGCGAGGGCGCAGCACATCACCGTGATGAACAGCGCCGCCTTCACGGCCAGCGCACCGGCCCACTGCGGAAGCCTCATCACCGGCTCTCCGCGGGGGAGGGCACCCGGCTGCTTGTCGCGGACGGCCCCCGCCCGCCGGTGCGCAGCATCTCGTCATGGGTGAGCAGCATCGCCCGCTGCTCCGGGTCCCAGCTCCACTGGAGCCGGTACTCGTACCCCTTCACCTCCGACGGCGACCGGATGATCACCGACCGCCCGGCCAGCTCGACCCCGCTGACGGCGTCGTCCCACAGCATGACCCGCACCAGCCGCCCGTTCTCCACGGTGTAGACCCGCACGGCGGTCAGCTCGCCCGGCAGCTGCCGGAAGCCCAGCGTCAGGTCGTCGTGCCCGTCGCCGGTCAGATCCCGGTAGTACGGCGCGAGCACCGGGCACCCGCCCCGTCCCGGCCCCGCGGCGCACTCGGCCATCCGCGCGCCCGTCTCACGGAAGCGCGCCCCGGAACCCTCGTAGTCCCTCGGATGCGCGTCGATCTCGGCCCGTACGACGGCCACCGGATCCACCGTGTGCACGTTCCCGCCGGGCACCCGCACCCCCTTGACCACCTCCCGCTCCACCTCGCCGATCTCGTAGGCGGGACTGGACGCGGGCGGCAGCGCCGGCCACAGCAGGGCCGGGCCCTCGGCGGTCGGCGTGGGCCCCGCGCTCCGCAGCCCGCCGGCGTCCCCGCAGGCCGTGGCGGTGCCGCCGGTGGCCAGCAACAGGGCGGCGACGGCCAAGGCGCGGGCACGGACGCGGACGGGCACGGCACTCCGGTGATCAGGCTGACCAGGGACGCGTACACCTTATTCGTACGGACGTCCTTTTTGCGCGCCGCGAGCGGCCCGCGACGGCCGGCGAGCGGCGGACCCCGCGCGGCAGCCGGGTTCTTGCCCCCGCGGCACCCCTCCTGTTCCCATGGACGAGGGGTGATGTGCATGAGCGGAACCGGCGCACTGCGCGTCATACCGACCCGGCGCCACGGCCGGGAACGCCTCTACGTCTGCCTCCCGGACGGCGCGAACATCGCCTGGTACGACCGTGAGACGGCACGCGTCAACCTGCTGAGCGAGGACCGCAGAGAGGCCGTCCTGGCCGCCCTGCGCCCCTTCGTCACCGGCCCGGTCACGGTCGGCCCGCCCCCGGTCCCCACCCCCGCCGAACTGGCCCGGCTCACCCTCCACCCCGACGACGACCTCGCCCCCAACCGCCCCGGCGAGGCCCTGCTCGTCTCCGTCGACCGCGACCCGCCCCACCCCCTGCGCCCCGATCCGAGACGCCGCGCCCTGGAGGCCGAGCAGGCCATCGGCGCCGCGCTCGACGCCCTGGACGGGGCCGGCTGGCACACCCTGCACTCCGTGCCCCTGCCCGGCGGCGACCGCGTCCACCACCTGCTGATCGGGCCCGGCGGCCTGTTCGCCGTCCACGCCCTCCACGCCCGCAGGCAGCGCGTCCACGTCGCCGACCCCATGGTCACCGTCGGCCGTCGCGAGCCCGTCCCCCTCCTGCGCCTGCTCCGCGCCGAGGCCTCCCGCGCCTCCCACGCCCTCACCGCCGAGGTCCGCCCCGTCCTCGCGCTCCTCGCCCCCACCCGGCTGAACGTCCCCGGCCCGGTCCGCGGCGTCCGCGTCCTCACCGACACGGACATCGACGCCCTGGGCCGTCTGGGAGGCGTACTGAAACCGGCGGACGTGGAGGCCCTGCACGCGATGGCCCGGGACCGCCGGACGTGGACACGGGTGTGAGCGACGGGGGGCGCGCCCCGCACGCCGACCGGGAGGGTGCCCCGTACGGCGCCGGACCCGCGACAGCCCGCTCACGGTGACGGACCCCGACAACCCCCTCGTGGCGGCGGAGCTGCGACAGCCCTCTCACGGCGGCGGACCCCCGACCGCCCTGACGCGGGGACGGAGTCACACGAACCGGGTCACGGCGACGGAGTCACACGAGCTGGGTCACGGCGACGGAGTCACACGGGCCGGGCACGGTGACGCCGGGCACGGGGACGGAGTCACATGAGCCGGGTCAGGGCAGCGGCGCCGCGTGGTCCGGATCGAGGAGCGGGGCGAGCAGATCGCCGAAGTCCTGCACCCGCGGGGCGATGTCCGGCGCGCGGAAGGCCAGCTGGGCGGGGTCCCCGCAGGCCTCGACCTCCTCCCAGGTGACCGGCGCGGAGACCCACGGCTCGGGGCGCGCCCGCAGGGTGTACGGGGTCGCCGTCGTCTTGCGGGCGGCGTTCTGGCTCCAGTCGACGAACACCTTGCCCGGCCGCAGGCTGCGCGTCATGCGGTGGACGACCAGCCGCGGCATGGCGCGCTCCGCCTCCACGGCGAGCGCCTTGGCGTACTCGGACGTCTGCTCGGAGGACGCCCCGCGCACCGCCGCGAGCAGATGCAGCCCCTTGGACCCGGAGGTCTTCGCGTACGCCTCGATGCCGTCCTCGGCCAGCCGCTCCCGCAGCCACAGGGCGACCTCGCAGCAGTGCACGACGGTCGCGGGCGCCCCCGGATCCAGATCGAAGACGACCCGGTCGGCCTCGTCGGGAGTCTCGGCCAGCCACTGATGGGTGTGGAACTCGGCGACCAGGTTGGCCGCCCACATCAGGCTCGCCAGATCCTGCACCAGCACCATCCGCGCCGGCCCCTCCGACCGGTGCACCTCGGCGGTCATGACCCAGTCGGGGGTACCGGGCGGCACGTTCTTGGTGAAGAAGAGCTGCCCGTCCGGGCCGTCGGGGTAGCGCAGGAAGGACACCGGCCGGTCCCGCAGATGGGGGAGGAGGACGTCGGCGGTGGTGGCGTAGTAGTGCAGCACCTCGCCCTTGGTGAAGCCGGACGCCGGGTACAGCACCTTCTCCAGGTTGCTCAGCGCGAGCCTCCGGCCCTCCACCTCTGTGATCGGCGTCATACCATGAGAATCACACGAAACCGGGACATATCGCCCGGTAAGGCCGCCTGGCGGTGCCGCTTACCGGTTGGGAAAGGTGGGACGCGTGCGATCCATTTGGAACGGAGCCATCTCCTTCGGCCTGGTCAGCATCCCCATCAAGCTGGTGAACGCCACCGAGAGCCACTCGATCTCCTTCCGCCAGATCCACACGGAGGACGGCGGCCGCATCCGCTACCGCAAGGTCTGCGAACTGGAGGACCGCGAGGTCACCCAGTCGGAGATCGGCAAGGGGTACGAGGACGCCGACGGCACGATCATCCCGATCACCGACGAGGACCTGGCCCAGCTTCCGCTGCCCACCGCCAAGACGATCGAGATCGTCGCCTTCGTCCCGGCCGAGCGGATCGACCCGCTCCAGATGGACGCGGCGTACTACCTCGCCGCGAGCGGCGCCCCCGCCGCCAAGCCGTACACCCTCCTGAGGGAGGCGCTCAAGCGCAGCAACAAGGTGGCCATCGCCAAGTTCGCGCTGCGCGGCCGCGAACGCCTCGGCATGCTCCGCGTGGTCGACGACGTGATCGTCATGCACGGCCTGCTCTGGCCCGACGAGGTCCGCGCCCCCGAGGGCGTAGCCCCCGACACCGACGTCACCGTCCGCGACAAGGAACTCGACCTCGCGGACGCCCTCATGGACACCCTCGGCGAGGTCGACCTCGCCGACCTCCACGACGAGTACCGCGAGGCCGTCGAGGAGGTCATCGCCGCCAAGGCCGCCGGCGAGGCACCCCCCGAGGCCCCCGAGCCCGCCCGCAGCGGCAAGGTCCTCGACCTGATGGCCGCCCTGGAGAAGAGCGTCCGCGCCGCCCAGGAGTCCCGGGGCGAGGGCGCCGAGGTCAGACCCCTCACCTCCCGCCCGGCCCCGAAGCAGACGGACGCCAAGAAGTCCACCTCGACGGCCAAGAAGCCGGCGAAGAAGACCGCCACGAAGAAGACGACGACCAAGTCGACGACGGCCCAGACCTCGAAGAAGACGGCGTCCACCAAGAGCACCGCGACGAAGACCACGGCCAAGAAGACTCCGGCGAAGAAGACGACATCCCGCAAGCGCTCGGCATGAGCGCACGCCACGGAACGACGCACCACACGCCAAAGAGCGAGACCCAGCAACAACTGGATCCCGCTCTCCTGTATCGGCACTCGCCCTGGTCACATCTTTACACCCACATGTGACCCGACAAGTGCCCCCGGCAGGATTCGAACCTGCGCACACGGCTCCGGAGGCCGTTGCTCTATCCCCTGAGCTACGGGGGCGTGTCGGTCGCGGTGTCTCGCGGCGACGGGTAGAACACTACCAGCTCCGAGTGGGTGTTCATGAACGGGTTTCCCTGGGGTGGCGCGGGCCGGGTCGCCCGCAGGGGGTGGAAGTGGGGAAAACCGGGACGCGGTGGCCGGTCCGGACCTACTCTCGAGTTGTGCCAGGCGCGTCCGGCCGGATCCTTGTCGTGGACGACAACAAGGTCATCCGGCAGCTGATCAGGGTCAATCTCGAGCTGGAGGGCCTCGAGGTCGTGACCGCGGCCGATGGTGCCGAATGTCTGGAAGTCGTGCACCAGGTCCGGCCCGATGTCGTGACGCTCGACGTCGTGATGCCGAGACTCGACGGACTGCGGACCGCCGCCCTGCTGCGCGCCGACCCGCGCACCCGTGACCTTCCGCTCGCGATCGTCAGCGCCTGTACGCAGTACGAGGTCGACAGCGGTCTCGACATCGGCGTCGACGCCTTCCTCGCCAAGCCCTTCGAGCCGTCCCAGCTGGTGGGGATCGTGCGCAGGCTGATGGAGGGGAAGAAGGGCGGCGAGGGAGGGGCGGAGAGCGCGGGCGACGGGGCGGCGAGCGGACAGAGCGGCAGCGGCAGCGGCGGCGGTGGGCTGGTCACCGCTGAGGGAGGGGAGACCGCCGGGCGGCCCGGTAGTTGAGGCGCGGGGTCCGGCCGGCCTCGCCGTCCGCATGCCGGACCGGCGTAAACCGGCTCGCCCGTCCACCCCCCTCCTCCCCTACGCTTGTCCCGTGACCCCCGTCGAGCTCTCCCGCACCGTGCTGCGCGCGGTGCGCCGTGCTGTCGACGCGGGGGAGCTGAGGGTGACCGTTCCGGCGCGGGCCGTGGTGGGTCCGCCGGGGGCGGGGGGCTGGGGGGACTACGCGACGAACATCGCGCTGCAGCTGGCCCGCCCCGCCGGGCAGCCCCCGCTGCGGGTGGCCGAGGTGATCCGGCCGTATCTCGTGGACGCCGACGGCGTCGGCGCGGTGCGGATCACAGGGCCGGGGTTCCTGAACATCCGGCTGCGGGACTCGGTCGCCGTACGGCTCGTGCGGCGGATCCTCGCCGAGGGGACGCGGTACGGGCGCGGGGACGCCCTCGCCGGGCAGGTCGTCCGGCTTCGCATCCCCTACGACGTGCGCGCCGAAGTCCTCGCCGACGCGCTCGGCCGCATCGTCGCGTCGCAGGGCGGGCGGGCCGAGACCGGGCACGGCGAACCGGTGACGCTGCGGCCGGTGCCCGCGCCGGAGGACCCCGCGCCGCTCGGCGCCGACGCCGCCCGCTGGGCGCTGCTGCATCCCGCGCCGCACGACCGGCCCCGGATCACCGCCGACCACCTCGTCCAGCGGGAGAGCAACCCCCTCTTCCGCGTGCGCTACGCCCACGCCCGCACCCGGGCCCTCGGGCGCAACGCCGCCGACCTCGGATTCAGCGCCGAGCCGGGCCCCGTCGACGACGTGGACGGCTCCGGCGCACTCGTCGGGCTCCTCGCCGATCACCCCCGCGTCCTGTCCGCGGCCGCCACCCACCGTGCCCCGGACCGCCTCGCCCGGCATCTCGTCAGCGTCGCCGACGCCGTCCTGCCCGTCCTGCCCGCGGTGCTGCCGCGCGGTGCGGAGAAACCCTCGGCCGCCCACCGGGCCCGGCTCGCCCTCGCCGAAGCCGCCGGGACGGTGCTGGCCGGCGGCCTGTTCCTGCTCGGCATCGACGCACCCGAACACCTCTGAGAGAGCCACGACACGCCATGAGCCGTTCCGCACACCCCGCCGGGCCCCGTCACGCCGACGTCCTTCCCGAGGGTCACTACTCCGCCCCGCCGGCCGACCTCAACGCCCTCGACCCGAAGGTGTGGGCGCAGACCGTCACCCGCACCGAGGACGGCGTCGCCGCCGTCGGCGGGATCGATGTGAAGACCCTCGCCGAGGAGTTCGGCACCCCCGCCTACATCCTCGACGAGACCGACTTCCGGGCCCGCGCGCGGGCCTGGCGCAGCGCCTTCGGGCAGGACGCCGACGTGTTCTACGCGGGCAAGGCGTTCCTGTCCCGCGCCGTGGTGCGCTGGCTGCACGAGGAGGGGCTGAACCTGGACGTCTGCTCCGGCGGTGAGCTGGCGACCGCGCTGTCCGCCGGGATGCCCGCCGACCGGATCGCCTTCCACGGCAACAACAAGTCCCCCGCCGAGATCCGCCGGGCGATCGAGGCCGGGGTCGGGCGGATCGTGCTCGACTCCTTCCAGGAGATCGTCCGGGTCGCGCACATCGCGCAGGAACTGGGCAAGCGGCAGCGGGTGCAGATCCGTATCACCGTCGGCGTCGAGGCGCACACGCACGAGTTCATCGCGACCGCGCACGAGGACCAGAAGTTCGGCATCCCGCTCGCGGGCGGGCAGGCCGCCGAGGCCGTGCGGCGGGCTCTCCGGCTCGACGGGCTGGAGCTGATCGGCATCCACAGTCACATCGGCTCGCAGATCTTCGACATGTCCGGCTTCGAGGTCGCCGCCCACCGCGTGGTCGGACTGCTGAAGGACATCCGTGACGAGCACGGCGTCGAACTGCCCGAGATCGACCTCGGCGGCGGGCTCGGCATCGCGTACACCAGTGACGACGACCCCCGCGAGCCGCACGAGATCGCGAAGGCGCTCACCGAGATCGTGACGCGGGAGTGCGAGGCCGCCCGGCTGCGCACGCCGCGGATCTCCGTCGAGCCCGGGCGCGCCATCGTCGGCCCGACCGCCTTCACGCTCTACGAGGTCGGCACCGTCAAGCCGCTCGACGGGCTGCGGACGTACGTCTCCGTCGACGGCGGCATGTCCGACAACATCCGTACGGCGCTGTACGACGCCGAGTACAGCGTCGCTCTGGTCTCCCGCACCTCCGACGCCGAGCCGATGCTCGCCCGGGTCGTCGGCAAGCACTGCGAGAGCGGGGACATCGTCGTCCGGGACGCGTTCCTGCCGGCCGACCTCGCGCCCGGCGACCTGATCGCCGTGCCGGCGACCGGGGCGTACTGCCGCTCCATGGCCAGCAACTACAACCACGTACCGCGTCCCCCGGTCGTCGCCGTGCGGGACGGCGAGGCGCGGGTGATCGTCCGCCGGGAGACCGAGGACGATCTGCTCCGGCTCGACGTGGGCTGATCCCCGCGGGGGAGCCGTCGGCGGAAGATCTCCTGTCCGGCGCCCCTGCGAAAATGAAATAGACGTCTCACGATCCGGACCGGTGGCAGAAACTGCGGTCCGGTGAGTGAGACTGGTGCAACCGAAGACGGTATGAGGAAACGAGGTCGGATGATGCGTACGCGTCCGCTGAAGGTGGCGCTGCTGGGCTGTGGAGTGGTCGGCTCAGAGGTGGCGCGCATCATGACGACGCACGCCGACGACCTCGCCGCCCGCATCGGCGCACCGGTCGAGCTGGCCGGCGTGGCCGTGCGCCGGCCCGACCGGGTCCGTGAGGGCATCGACCCCACCCTCGTCACCACCGACGCGACCGCCCTGGTCAAACGCGGGGACATCGACGTCGTGGTCGAGGTCATCGGCGGTATCGAGCCCGCCCGCACCCTCATCGGCACCGCCTTCGAGCACGGCGCGTCCGTCGTCTCCGCCAACAAGGCCCTGCTCGCCCAGGACGGCGCCGCCCTGCACGCCGCCGCCGAGGAGCACGGCCGGGACCTCTACTACGAGGCCGCCGTCGCCGGCGCCATCCCGCTGATCCGGCCGCTGCGCGAGTCGCTCGCCGGCGACAAGATCAACCGGGTGATGGGCATCGTCAACGGCACGACGAACTTCATCCTCGACAAGATGGACTCCACCGGCGCCGGTTACCAGGAGGCGCTCGACGAGGCCACCGCGCTCGGGTACGCCGAGGCCGACCCGACCGCCGACGTCGAGGGCTTTGACGCCGCCGCCAAGGCCGCGATCCTCGCCGGCATCGCCTTCCACACCCGGGTCCGCCTCGACGACGTCTACCGCGAGGGCATGACCGAGGTGACCGCGGCGGACTTCGCCTCCGCCAAGGAGATGGGCTGCACCATCAAGCTGCTCGCCATCTGCGAGCGGGCCGCCGACGGGGAGTCCGTCACCGCGCGCGTGCACCCGGCGATGATCCCGCTGACCCACCCGCTCGCCTCCGTGCGCGGCGCGTACAACGCCGTGTTCGTCGAGTCCGACGCCGCCGGGCAGCTCATGTTCTACGGCCCCGGCGCGGGCGGCGCGCCCACCGCCTCCGCGGTCCTCGGCGACCTCGTCGCGGTCTGCCGCAACCGGCTCAGCGGCACCACCGGCCCCGGCGAGTCCGCGTACGCGGCGCTGCCCGTCTCGCCCATGGGCGAGGTCGTCACCCGGTACCACATCAGCCTCGACGTGGCCGACAAACCGGGCGTGCTCGCCCAGGTCGCGACGGTCTTCGCCGAGCACGGTGTCTCGATCGACACCGTCCGCCAGCAGGGCAAGGACGGAGAGGCCTCCCTCGTCGTCGTCACCCACCGCGCGTCCGACGCCGCCCTCACCGGGACCGTCGAGGCGCTGCGCAAGCTCGACACCGTGCGCGGTGTCGCCAGCATCATGCGGGTTGAAGGAGAGTAACCAGCAATGACCCACCAGTGGCGCGGAATCATCGAGGAGTACCGGGACCGGCTGCCGGTATCCGACACCACGCCGGTCGTGACGCTCCGCGAGGGCGGCACGCCCCTCGTGCCCGCGCAGGTGCTCTCCGAGCGCACGGGCTGCGAGGTCCACCTCAAGGTGGAGGGCGCGAACCCGACCGGGTCCTTCAAGGACCGCGGCATGACCATGGCCATCTCCAAGGCCAAGGAGGAGGGCGCGAAGGCCGTCATCTGCGCCTCCACCGGCAACACCTCCGCGAGCGCCGCCGCGTACGGCGTGCGCGCCGGCATGGTGTCGGCCGTGCTCGTCCCGCAGGGCAAGATCGCGCTCGGCAAGATGGGCCAGGCCCTCGTGCACGGCGCGAAGATCCTCCAGGTCGACGGCAACTTCGACGACTGTCTGACGCTGGCCCGCGCGCTCAGCGACAACTACCCGGTCGCGCTGGTCAATTCGGTCAACCCGGTGCGTATCGAGGGTCAGAAGACCGCCGCGTTCGAGATCGTGGACATGCTCGGCGACGCGCCCGACATCCACGTCCTGCCGGTCGGCAACGCGGGCAACATCACGGCCTACTGGAAGGGCTACAAGGAGTACGCCGCCGACGGCGTGTCGTCCCGTACGCCCCGGATGTGGGGGTTCCAGGCCTCCGGCTCCGCGCCCATCGTGCGCGGCGAGGTCGTCAAGGACCCGTCGACCATCGCCACCGCCATCCGGATCGGCAACCCCGCCTCCTGGCAGCACGCGCTGGCCGCCCGCGACGAGTCCGGCGGCCTCATCGACGAGGTGACGGACCGTGAGATCCTGCGCGCCTACCGCCTGTTGGCCGCGCAGGAGGGCGTCTTCGTGGAGCCCGCCTCCGCCGCCTCGGTGGCCGGTCTGCTCAAGGCCGCCGAGCAGGGCAAGGTCGACCCGGGCCAGCGGATCGTCTGCACCGTCACCGGCAACGGCCTGAAGGACCCCGACTGGGCCGTCGCCGGCGCCCCGCAGCCGGTCACCGTCCCGGTCGACGCGGCGACGGCGGCGGAGCGGCTCGGCCTGGTGTGAGCGCCGGGGTGCCCGGATGTGCTGTGGCCGGGTCTGGTGTGGCCGGCTTTGTTGCGGCAGGGTCTGTTGCGGCCGTGTCCGACGCGTCCTGATCGGGCGCGCCGGGACCTGGTGCGGCCCGATCCGGCCGCCCGGACCTGGTGGGTGGGGCCGGACCTGATGGGCTCGGGTCCGGTGCTCCGGGACCTGATGTGCTCGGGTCCGGTACGCCCGGATCCAGCGCGGCGGCACCCCGTCCACTCGACGCCGGCGCGTCCGACGCCGGCCCGCCCGGCGCCCTGGCGGCCGGCCGCGTGCCGGTGTCATCAGCGCCACGTCAGGCGTAAGACGGCGCTCGGCCGGGAAACGTCCCTGACGGAGGGTGCACAGGGGGCTTGCGACACGCATCGTGCGCCTCCTGTGCGCCCTATGTCGCCACAGAACCTTCCTTCGATAGGCTGTACCGAACCCGCCCGCCGCATATGCCGCGGTGCCGCGCCGTCTTCGTGATCAGCGGCCCCGCCGGTGGCCCCCAGCGGCCCCTGGGTTTCGTACGTCATCGAGTGTCTTCGACCATCACGCAGCTCAAGGAGAGTCAACGAGCGATGGCCGGTCCAGCGTTCCGCGCCGCCGCCGTCCGGGTGCGCGTCCCCGCCACCAGCGCCAATCTGGGCCCGGGCTTCGACGCCCTCGGCCTCGCGCTGGGTCTGTACGACGACGTGGTCGTCCGGGTGGCCGACTCCGGGCTGCACATCGACATCGCGGGCGAGGGAAGCGAGACACTTCCCCGCGACGAGCGGCATTTGCTCGTCCGCTCCCTGCGCGCCGCCTTCGACGTCCTCGGCGGACAGCCGCGCGGCCTTGAGATCGTCTGCGCGAACCGCATCCCGCACGGCCGCGGCCTCGGCTCCTCCTCCGCCGCCATCTGCGCCGGCATCGTCGCGGCGCGCGCCGTGACCATAGGCGGCGAGGCCCGTCTCGACGACGCGGCGCTGCTGGAACTGGCCACCGAGATCGAGGGCCACCCCGACAACGTCGCGGCCTGTCTGCTCGGCGGCTTCACCCTCTCCTGGATGGAGAACGGCGCCGCCCGGGCCATCAGGACGCACCCTGCGGATTCCATCGTTCCGGTGGTTTTCGTGCCCGGGAAGCCGGTCCTGACCGAGACCGCGCGCGGCCTGCTCCCGCGTACCGTGCCGCACGTCGACGCCGCCGCCAACGCCGGCCGCGCCGCGCTGCTCGTCGAGGCCCTGACCAGGCGGCCCGAGCTGCTGCTGCCCGCCACCGAGGACCGGCTGCACCAGGAGTACCGCGCCCCCGCCATGCCGGAGAGCGCCGCGCTGGTGGACCGGCTGCGGGCCGACGGCATCCCCGCCGTGATCTCCGGCGCCGGACCGACCGTGATGGCCCTCGCCGACGCCGAGACGGCCGACAAGGTGGAAGCGCTGGCCGGCGCGGACTGGGCGGCGAACCGGCTGGCCCTCGACCTGCACGGAGCCAGCGTGCTGCCGCTGGCCACCGGCGGCGCGAACGGCGGCACCGGCGGCGACACCAACGGCGGCGCGAACGGCGGCACCCATAGCGCTGACGTCGCGGACTGACAGCGGATCGAAAAGAGCGGGCGATTGCCGGATGTGGAGAGGGGGAATGTTTGTTGGATCCGGTAGTGTTAACCTCAAGTCTGCACCCGACCCCACCATGGCGAGGTGCCTCGTGTCCCCGTCCGGGACAGACATTCTTCCGGGAGCCCCCCAAGTCGCACTGTGTCTCGTACCTCGTATGCGGGCAGTACGTCGTACGTCGACACTGAGCGGCCCGCCGGGCACGCTCCGGAACCGGTGCGACCACGCCACGTGACACCAGGTGCCACGGCTCGAGGAAGCGCCATCACCAGATATCTCTTCCGCCGCTTAGCAGGCGGACCACCGCCCCGGCACGGTTCACACAGCAAGGACCGAAGCCGGACAGCACAACCGGTCGCCGAGCCAGACAGGCCGACGTCCGCTCCAGGGAAGGACCCTTCGTGAGCGACACCACCGATCTGATGGGCGCACGTGTCGAGGAGACCGCTGCCGCGCCCGCCACGGACGCCTCCGCGCCTGCCACCGGTGCCGGCTCCCGGCGGCGCCGCGGTACCGGCCTCGAGGGCATGGTGCTGGCCGAGCTGCAGCAGGTCGCATCCGGCCTCGGCATCAGGGGCACCGCGCGGATGCGCAAGAGCCAGCTGATCGAGGTCATCAAGGAGGCGCAGGCCGCCGGGGGAGCCCCCGCCAAGGCCGAGACCGCCACCGAGACCAAGCCGAAGCGCCGCGCCACCTCCAAGGCCCGTACGGGTGAGGAATCCCCCGCGCCGAAGAAGGCGGAGAAGTCCGAGGCCCCGGCCGAGAAGGCCGTGGCCCAGCAGCAGATCGAGATCCCCGGCCAGCCGTCCCCCAAGGTCTCGGCTTCGCTCGACCAGGGCGGTGCCCCCACCGAGGACGCGCCGGCCGAGCGCCGTCGCCGTCGCGCCACCGCCGAGGCCGGCGCCCCCGAGACGATCGCCGCCGAGGCGAAGAACGAGCCGAAGGCCGACACGTCCGCGCAGCAGCAGTCGCAGCCGCAGCAGGGCGAGGCCCGGGGTGACGCCGGTGAGGGCGGCGAGGGCCGCCGTCGCGACCGCCGCGAGCGCGGCCGGGACCGTGACCGCGACCGCCGCAAGGGCGACGACCAGCAGGGGCAGGGCGGGCAGCGCCAGCAGCAGAACCAGCAGCAGGGCGGCGCCGGTCGCCAGGACCGCGACCGCGACCGCCAGCAGCGGGCCGATGAGGACGGGGACGACTTCGAGGGCGGCCGCCGCGGCCGTCGCGGCCGCTACCGCGACCGCCGGGGCCGTCGCGGGCGCGACGAGATCGCCTCCGAGCCGCAGATCGCCGAGGACGACGTCCTGATCCCCGTCGCGGGCATCCTGGACATCCTCGACAACTACGCCTTCATCCGTACGTCGGGCTACCTGCCGGGCCCGAACGACGTGTACGTCTCCCTGGCCCAGGTCCGCAGGAACGGCCTGCGCAAGGGTGACCACGTCACCGGTGCGGTCCGCCAGCCGAAGGAAGGCGAGCGGCGCGAGAAGTTCAACGCGCTGGTCCGCCTGGACTCGGTGAACGGCATGGCGCCCGAACACGGCCGCGGGCGGCCGGAGTTCAACAAGCTGACGCCGCTGTACCCGCAGGACCGGCTCCGTCTGGAGACCGACCCGGGCGTGCTCACCACCCGCATCATCGACCTCGTGTCGCCGATCGGTAAGGGCCAGCGTGGTCTGATCGTGGCCCCGCCGAAGACCGGCAAGACCATGATCATGCAGGCGATCGCCAACGCGATCACGCACAACAACCCCGAGTGCCACCTGATGGTCGTCCTCGTCGACGAGCGTCCGGAAGAGGTCACCGACATGCAGCGGTCGGTCAAGGGCGAGGTCATCTCCTCGACCTTCGACCGTCCGGCCGAGGACCACACCACGGTCGCCGAGCTGGCCATCGAGCGCGCCAAGCGCCTGGTGGAGCTGGGCCACGACGTGGTCGTGCTGCTCGACTCGATCACCCGTCTGGGCCGCGCCTACAACCTGGCCGCGCCCGCCTCCGGCCGCATCCTGTCCGGTGGTGTCGACTCGACCGCGCTGTACCCGCCGAAGCGGTTCTTCGGCGCGGCGCGCAACATCGAGGACGGCGGCTCGCTGACCATCCTCGCCACCGCCCTGGTGGACACCGGGTCCCGCATGGACGAGGTGATCTTCGAGGAGTTCAAGGGCACCGGCAACATGGAGCTCAAGCTCGACCGGAAGCTCGCCGACAAGCGCATCTTCCCGGCGGTGGACGTCGACGCGTCCGGCACCCGCAAGGAGGAGATCCTGCTCGGTGCCGAAGAGCTGGGCATCGTCTGGAAGCTGCGCCGGGTGCTGCACGCGCTCGACCAGCAGCAGGCGATCGAGCTGCTGCTCGACAAGATGAAGCAGACCAAGTCGAACGTCGAGTTCCTGATGCAGATCCAGAAGACGACGCCGGCTCCGGGCAACGGCGACTAGTCGCTCCCGGACGGTCCACTCCAGGCCGGTCCCCGTCACCTCGGTGACGGGGACCGGCCTTTCGGCGCTGAGAGGAGGGGGCGCACCAGCGCATCAGCCCGCCCCTTCTCACTCATGCACCCCTGGGGGGACCTTCTTGTCCACGACCACATCCGGCCGTGGCCGGCACCGACGCCGGATACGCATCGCCCTGCCCGTCACCGCGGCCGGTGCCGCCGCCGCTGTCGCCGCCGCCCTGCTGACCGGCTCCGCGGACGCGTCGGGCGAGCCGCCGCTGCCCGCCGTCCAGCCCGTCACCAGCGCCCCGCCGGCCGCCGAGCTGGAGCGCCGGGTCGCCACCGCCATCGCCGCCGACGGCACCGCGGGCGGGCGCCCGGGCATGCCGGCGGACGGTTCCGAACCCGCGGGGCCGACCGTCGACGCGATGATCATCGGCGGGACGACCACCACCCTCACCTCCGCGCCGTGGATGGCGCAGCTCTGGTACGGCGACGACCGGGACACCGAGGACACCTCGGACGACGTCGGCTTCTTCTGCGGCGGCGCGGTGGTCGCCCCGACGAAGATCCTCACCGCCGCGCACTGCGTCGCCGGGTACGACTGGAAGAACCACGGCTCGGTCATCACCGGCACCGCGCAGCTGCCGTCCGTCGACGACCAGGGCAACATCACCGACCTGCACGGCGGCAGCCGCAGCGGCGTCCGGCGGCAGTGGCACCACCCGTCGTACAGCCCGGTGACCATCGACGGTGACATCGCGGTCCTCACCCTGTCGTACGCGGTCGGCGCGACGCCGATCCGGATGACGACGTCCGGCGACACCGCCTCCTACGCCGCCGGGACCAGCGCAAAGGTCTACGGCTGGGGCCGGATCAGCTCCACGAACGACGAGATGGCGCCGACGCTGAAGACGGCCACGCTGCCCGTGCAGTCCGACACCACCTGCGCGGCCACCTACGGCTCCGGCTTCGTCAAGGGCCACATGGTGTGCGCGGGCAAGCCCGCCACCGGCGGCGACAGCGGCACCACCACCGCCTGCAACGGCGACTCCGGCGGCCCGCTGGTGGTCGGCGGCCGGATCATCGGCATCGTCTCCTGGGGCGTGCGGGACTGTGTCGAGAAGGGCGCCTACAGCGTCTTCACCAAGGTCAGCGCCTATGTCGGCGCCGCCCGTCCCCGCCTGGACGACACGAACATCAGCGGCGACCACAGGGCCGACCTGTGGGTGCGTGACGCCGCCACCGGAACCGGCTACTCCAGGAACTCCACCGGCACGGCGTTCGCGGCCCGCGAGAGCTGGGGCGACCGGTCCGCGGCCGACCTGGTCCTCCAGACGGACCTCGACCGCGACGGCTACCAGGACCTCGTCCACCGCCGCCGCGGCGACGGCGATGTCTTCTGGTCCCACTACGTGCGGTCGGCCAACTCCTGGACCACCCAGCGGCTCGCCGACGACTGGGCCACCCGCACCCGCATCGTCACCCCGGGCGACGTCACCGGCGACTACCTGCCCGACCTGCTCTCCGTCGACTCGGCCGGCGTCCTGTGGATCTACCCGGGCAAGGGCAACGGCTCCTTCGCCGCCCGCCTCCAGGCCGGCACCGGCTGGAACCAGTACGACTCCGTGCGCGGCCACGGCGACTTCACCGGCGACGGCAAGACCGACCTGATCGCCCGCGCCAGGAGCGGCGGCGACGTGTACCTGTACAAGGGCACCGGCAAGGCGGGCACAGCGGCCTTCTCCGGCCGGATCAAGGTGCGCACCTGGAGCAGCACGACGTACGACGCCTTCGACGCGGTCGGCGACGTCACCGGCGACGGCCGGGCCGACTTCCTGGCCCGCACACCCGGCGGCACGCTCTACCTCTACAAGGGCACCGGCAAGGCCACCAGCGAGATCTTCGCCACACGGATCTCGGTCGGCACCGGCTTCGGGCAGTACGACATCTTCGGCTGAACCCGCAGGTGAGCGGCGAGACCGACCGCTCGGTCCGGCTACGCACCGTGCCCGCCCGCCCGCCGGGCGGGCACAGTGCGTCATGCAACCCTGTGCCCGGTTTCCCCGTCTGACCCGACGGGGTGACGATGGAGCGGTAGGGGTTCGTACGGTTTCGTACGCCGTACGACCGAGTCCGGCCGCCGCAGCAGGGGGTAACCGCACCAGGAGAGCCGAGGGAGCACATGTCCGCCGCAAGCACGCCGGAGCCCGGCATACCGGGCGGCGCCGGCACCAGTGGCCCGCGCCGCCGGGCCGGAGGCCGTCGCCGCAAGCCCCGCGAGAAGCGCCACAAGGCGCTGCTGATCACGGCCTGGACCGCGGCGGGCATCGTCGTCCTCGGCGGCACCGGCCTCGGGTACGTCTACTTCACGCTCAACGGCAACCTCGACAGCGTCGACATCGACCAGGCACTCGGCACCGACCGCCCGGCCAAGGCCGACAACGGCTCGCAGAACATCCTGGTCCTCGGTTCGGACACCCGCTCCGGCGGCAACAGGAAGCTCGGCGGCGGCACCGACGACGGCAGCGCCCGCTCCGACACCGCGATGATCGTCCACGTCTACGAGGGCCACGAGAAGGCCGCCGTGGTCTCCCTCCCGCGCGACACCCTCATCGACCGGCCCGCCTGCGCCGACACCGACGGCCACACCTACCCGGCGGCCTCCCAGGTGATGTTCAACTCGGCGTACTCCACCGGCGGCGCGGCCTGCGCCGTCAAGACCGTCGAGTCGCTGACCGGCCTGCGCATGGACCACTACCTGGAGGTCGACTTCAGCGGCTTCCGAAGGCTCATCGACGAGCTGGGCGGCGTCGAGGTCACCACCACCCGGGACATCGAGGACCCCGACAGCCACCTGACCCTGAAGGCCGGCCCGCACCGGCTCGACGGCGAGCAGGCCCTCGGCCTGGTCCGCACCCGGCACGGCGTCGGCGACGGCTCCGACCTCGGCCGCATCCAGCTCCAGCAGGCGTTCCTCAAGGCCCTCCTCGACCAGGTCAAGGACATCGACCTGTTCGGCGACCCGAAGCGGCTCTACGACCTCGCCGACACCGCCACGAAGACCGTGACGACCGACTCCGGCCTCGGCTCGGTGAACGCCCTGATGTCCTTCGCGAGCGGCCTCAGGGGCATCGGCGCCTCCGACATGACGATGGTCACCATGCCGGTCGTCTACGACCCGGCGGACCCCAACCGCGTCCTGCTGGAGAAGGCCAAGGCCCAGCAGGTCTGGACGGCGCTGAAGAACGACCGGCCGATCCCGCGGTCGGCCACGAAGGGAACGGCCACAGGGGAAGCCGCGGGCGTGGTGCGTGACTGAGGGCGCGGGGCTGTGCCGATATGCGGCTCCGCCGCGTGGGCGCGGGAAACCCACCACGACCCGCGGGGAACAAACGACGGCCACCCCCGGTTTTGGGTGATGGCCCCAGTCCTGGCAGACTGGTACGTCGGCCCCGGTTCACGCTCCCGCAGCCCGCGGCAGCGACCCGGCGCCCTCCCGAAACTAGGAGACACCTTGAAGCGCGACATCCACCCCGAGTACGTCGAGACGCAGGTCAGCTGCACCTGCGGCGCGTCGTTCACCACCCGCAGCACCATCGCGTCCGGCACCATCCGGGCCGAAGTCTGCTCCGAGTGCCACCCGTTCTACACGGGCAAGCAGAAGATCCTCGACACCGGTGGCCGTGTGGCCCGCTTCGAGGCCCGCTTCGGCAAGGCTGCCGCCGGCTCCAAGAAGTAGCGAGCCCCTCTTCGCCGGTCCACGGTCACGCCCCCTCCCGCGGGCGTGCCGGGACCGGCGTTTTTGGTCGCCGCCCACTTCACCCCCGTACGACACAGGAGCCACAGATGTTCGAGGCCGTCGAGGAGCTCGTCGCCGAGCACGCCGACCTGGAGAAGAAGCTCGCGGACCCGTCGGTCCACGCCGACCAGGCCAACGCGCGCAAGCTCAACAAGCGCTATGCCGAGCTGACCCCGATCGTCGCCACGTACCGCTCCTGGAAGCAGACCGGCGACGACGTCGACACCGCCCGCGAGTTCGCCGCCGACGACCCCGACTTCGCCGCCGAGGTCAAGGAGCTGGAGAAGCAGCGCGAGGAGCTGACCGAGAAGCTGCGCCTGCTGCTCGTCCCGCGCGACCCCAGCGACGACAAGGACGTCATCCTGGAGATCAAGGCCGGCGCGGGCGGCGACGAGTCCGCGCTGTTCGCCGGCGACCTGCTGCGCATGTACCTGCGCTACGCCGAGCGCGTCGGCTGGAAGACCGAGATCATCGACGCCACCGAGTCCGAGCTGGGCGGCTACAAGGACGTCCAGGTCGCCATCAAGGCCCGCGGGCAGATCGAGCCCGGCCAGGGCGTGTGGGCGCGGATGAAGTACGAGGGCGGCGTGCACCGGGTGCAGCGCGTGCCCGCGACCGAGTCCCAGGGCCGTATCCACACCTCCGCGGCCGGTGTCCTCGTGACCCCGGAGGCCGAGGAGGTCGACGTCGAGATCAACCCGAACGACCTGCGCATCGACGTCTACCGCTCCTCCGGACCGGGCGGCCAGTCGGTCAACACCACCGACTCCGCCGTGCGCATCACGCACATCCCGACCGGAGTCGTCGCCTCCTGCCAGAACGAGAAGAGCCAGCTCCAGAACAAGGAGCAGGCACTGCGTATCCTGCGCTCCAGGCTGCTCGCCATGGCACAGGAGGAGGCGGAGCGGGAGGCCGCGGACGCCCGCCGCAGCCAGGTCCGCACCGTCGACCGCTCCGAGAAGATCCGCACCTACAACTTCCCGGAGAACCGCATCTCGGACCACCGCGTCGGCTTCAAGGCCTACAACCTCGACCAGGTCCTGGACGGCGACCTCGACGCGGTGATCCAGGCCTGTGTCGACGCCGACTCGGCCGCCAAGCTCGCAGCCGCGTAAGGCGCGTACGAGCAAGTACCCACACGGAGGACGAGCGTGAACCTGCTGCTCGCGGAGGTGGCCCAGGCCACCCAGCGGCTGGCCGACGCCGGCGTGCCCTCGCCGCGCACCGACGCGGAGGAGCTCGCCGCGTTCGTGCACGGCGTGAAGCGGGGCGAGTTGCACTCCGTGAAGGACGCCGACTTCGACGCCCGCTACTGGGAGGTCGTCGCGCGCCGGGAACAGCGCGAGCCGCTCCAGCACATCACCGGCCGCGCCTTCTTCCGGTACCTGGAACTCCAGGTCGGCCCCGGCGTGTTCGTGCCGCGGCCGGAGACGGAGTCGGTCGTCGGCTGGGCCATAGACGCCGTACGCGCCATGGACGTCGTCGAGCCGTGCATCGTCGACCTGTGCACCGGCTCCGGCGCCATCGCGCTCGCCCTCGCCCAGGAGGTGCCGCGCTCGCGGGTGCACGCCGTGGAGCTGAGCGAGGACGCGCTGGTGTGGACCCGCAAGAACATGGAGGGCTCCCGCGTCGACCTGCGCCAGGGCGACGCGCTCACCGCCTTCCCCGACCTCGACGGACAGGTCGACCTGGTCATCTCCAACCCGCCGTACATCCCGCTCACCGAGTGGGAGTACGTCGCCCCGGAGGCGAGGGACTACGACCCCGAGATGGCCCTGTTCTCCGGCGAGGACGGCCTCGACCTGATCCGCGGTCTGGAACGCACCGCGCACCGGCTGCTGCGCCCCGGCGGCGTCGTCGTGATCGAGCACGCCGACACCCAGGGCGGCCAGGTGCCGTGGATCTTCACCGAGGAACGCGGGTGGGCCGACGCGGCCGACCACCCCGACCTCAACAACCGCCCCCGCTTCGCCACCGCCCGCAAGGCACTGCCGTGAGCACCACCCCGAAACTCTCCCTGAAGCACGTGTACGAGGAGGCCCGCTGATATGGCACGGCGATACGACACCAACGACGCGACCGACCGCGTGACCGGTCTGCGTGAGGCCGCGTCCGCCGTCCGCCGTGGCGAGCTGGTGGTCCTCCCGACCGACACGGTGTACGGCATCGGCGCCGACGCGTTCTCCAAGGAGGCCGTCGGCGACCTGCTGGAGGCCAAGGGCCGGGGCCGCAACATGCCCACCCCCGTGCTCATCGGCTCCCCGAACACCCTGCACGGCCTCGTCACGGACTTCTCCGAGCAGGCCTGGGAGCTGGTCGACGCGTTCTGGCCGGGCGCGCTCACGCTGGTCGCCAGGCACCAGCCGTCGCTCCAGTGGGACCTGGGCGACGCCCACGGCACGGTCGCCGTGCGGATGCCGCTGCACCCGGTCGCCATCGAGCTGCTGACCGAGGTCGGCCCCATGGCGGTCTCCTCCGCCAACCTCACCGGGCACCCGGCGCCGGAGGACTGCGACGCGGCCCAGGCGATGCTCGGCGACTCCGTCTCCGTCTACCTCGACGGCGGCCCCACCCCCGCCAACGTGCCGTCCTCCATCGTCGACGTCACCCGCGAGGTGCCGGTGCTGCTGCGCCAGGGCGCGCTGTCGGTGGACGAGCTGCGGAAGGTCGTACCCGACCTCGAGGTGGCGAATTGACAGCCCCTGAAGCGGGGCGTGGCATAGGCAGCGGGGAAGAGACGACGACCTTCGGCTTCCCGAGGGACACCTTCCGCATCCTCCACGTCAGCACCGGCAATGTGTGCCGCTCGCCGATCACCGAGCGGCTGACCCGGCACTTCGTGTCGCAGCGGCTCGGGGTGCTGGGCGGCGGGCTGATCGTGGAGAGCGCCGGCACCTGGGGCCACGAGGGCGCGCCCATGGAGGCCAACGCGGAGACCGTGCTGGCCGAGTTCGGCGCGG
Source organism: Streptomyces sp. NPDC052687 (assembly GCF_040678395.1). Taxonomy (NCBI): domain Bacteria; kingdom Bacillati; phylum Actinomycetota; class Actinomycetes; order Kitasatosporales; family Streptomycetaceae; genus Streptomyces; species Streptomyces sp. NPDC052687. The sequence goes on from NZ_JBFATR010000035.1 coordinate 45,470, forward strand.
ACGCCTCCGGGTTCGTCGGCCGCGAGCTGCTCGACGAGCACGTCATCATGGCCGACCTCGTCCTCACCGCCACCCGCGACCACCGTGCCCAGGTCATCTCCATGGGCCACTCCGCGGGCCTGCGCACCTTCACCCTCAAGGAGTTCACCCGCCTGGTGAAGGCCATCGATCCGGCCACCCTGCCGCCGCTGGAGGACGGCGTGGTCATGCGCGCCCGCGCCCTGGTGCGTGCCGCCGCGGCCCTGCGCGGCTGGCTCCTGGCCCCGACGGCCGAGGCGGACGAGGTGTACGACCCCTACGGCGCCCCCCTGACGTTCTTCCGCTCGGTGGGCGACGAGATACACCAGGCGCTGGACCCGGTGGTGACGGCGCTGACCGGAGTACCCGCGCGGACCTGACCGCGGGGCGGGACGGGCGCGGTGGGCCTACATTGGTCGTACGTCAGCGTCGACGACCGGAGCCCACCATGACGGTCATCCCTGCCCCAGAGACCGACGTCCTGCGCGCACAGGACCCCGAGCTGGCCGAGGTGCTGCTCGGGGAGCTGGACCGGCAGTCGACGACGCTCCAGCTGATCGCCGCGGAGAACTTCTCCTCGCCCGCCGTGCTGGCGGCGCTCGGCTCGCCGCTGGCCAACAAGTACGCGGAGGGGTATCCGGGCACCCGGTACCACGGGGGCTGCGAGTTCGTCGACGTGGCCGAGCGGATCGCCGTCGACCGGGCGAAGGCGCTGTTCGGGGCCGAGCACGCCAATGTGCAGGCCCACTCCGGGTCCTCCGCCGTGCTCGCCGCGTACGCCGCGCTGCTGCGCCCCGGCGACACCGTGCTCGCCCTCGGACTGCCGTACGGCGGCCACCTCACGCACGGTTCGCCCGCCAACTTCTCCGGCCGCTGGTTCGACTTCGCCGGCTACGGCGTCGACGGCGAGACGGGGCTCGTCGACTACGAGCAGGTGCGCGCCCTGGCCCGCTCCCACCGGCCCAAGGCGATCGTGTGCGGGTCCATCGCCTATCCCCGGCATCTCGACTACGCCCTCTTCCGTGAGATCGCCGACGAGGTCGGGGCGTATCTCATCGCCGACGCCGCGCACCCCATGGGCCTGGTCGCCGGGGGAGCGGCGCCGAATCCGGTGCCGTACGCCGACATCGTGTGCGCCACCACCCACAAGGTGCTGCGCGGCCCGCGCGGCGGGATGATCCTGTGCGGCGGCGAACTGGCCGAGCGCGTCGACCGGGCGGTCTTCCCGTTCACCCAGGGCGGCGCCCAGATGCACACCATCGCCGCGAAGGCGGTCGCCTTCGGCGAGGCGGCGACACCGGCGTTCACCGCGTACACCCATCAGGTGGTCGTCAATGCGAGGGTTCTCGCCCACGCGCTGGCCGCCCAGGGCCTGGTGATCACCACCGGCGGCACGGACACCCACCTGATCACCGCCGACCCCGCCCCGCTCGGCGTGGACGGCCGCACCGCCCGCGGCCTGCTCGCCGCGGCGGGGGTGAACCTGGACTGCTGCGCCCTGCCCCACGGCGACGTCCGCGGCCTGCGCCTGGGCACGGCCGCCGTGACCACCCAGGGCATGCGCGAGGCGGAGATGGACCGGATCGCCGCCCTGATGGGCACCGCGCTGCGCGCGCCCGCGCGGGCCGCGGCGGTGCGTGAGGAAGTGCGGGAGCTGACGGGCCGATTTCCGCCGTATCCGCACTGAGCGGGGGCCGGCGCTCTTCGTCGCACAGCCTGTCGTGCAACCATCGTCGCCACCCGTAAGTCCCCACACATATGCGTGCCTCGCTAGGGTGTGGGGCTGAGATGGCCAGCGAGACCTGTGGGGAAGCCCGTGCGTGAATACCTGCTGACGCTCTGCATCACGGCCGCGGTGACGTACCTGCTGACAGGGCCGGTGCGGAAGTTCGCGATCGTGGCCGGAGCGATGCCGGAGATCCGGGCCCGGGACGTGCACCGGGAACCGACTCCGCGGCTCGGCGGTATCGCCATGTTCTTCGGACTGTGCGCCGGCCTGCTGGTCGCCGACCACCTGACCAATCTCAACCAGGTCTTCGAGAAGTCCAACGAACCCCGCGCGCTGCTCTCGGGTGCCGCCCTGATCTGGCTGATCGGCGTCCTGGACGACAAGTTCGAGATCGACGCCCTGATCAAGCTGGGCGGCCAGATGATCGCCGCGGGCGTGATGGTCATGCAGGGTCTGACGATCCTGTGGCTGCCGGTGCCGGGCGTCGGCACGGTCGCGCTCACCCAGTGGCAGGGCACGCTCCTGACCGTCGCCCTGGTCGTCATCACCATCAACGCGGTCAACTTCGTCGACGGACTCGACGGCCTCGCGGCCGGCATGGTCTGCATCGCGTCCGCCGCGTTCTTCATGTACGCCTACCGCATCTGGTACTCGTACGGCATCGAGGCCGCCGCCCCCGCCACCCTGTTCGCGGCGATCCTGATGGGCATGTGCCTGGGCTTCCTGCCGCACAACATGCACCCCGCCCGGATCTTCATGGGCGACTCGGGCTCCATGCTGATCGGCCTGGTGCTGGCGGCCGGCGCGATCTCCGTCACCGGGCAGGTCGACCCCGACGTCATGAACCTGTTCTCCGGTTCCGAGCGCAACACCGTGCACCAGACGGTCCCCGTCTACATCCCGCTGCTGCTGCCGCTGACCATCATCGCCATCCCGGCCGCCGACCTGATCCTGGCGATCGTGCGCCGCACCTGGCGCGGCCAGTCGCCGTTCGCCGCGGACCGCGGGCACCTGCACCACCGGCTGCTGGAGATCGGCCACTCGCACAGCCGCGCGGTGCTGATCATGTACTTCTGGTCGGCGCTGATCGCCTTCGGCGCCCTGGCGTACTCCGTCAACAGTGCGTCCATGTGGATTGTGCTGGGCGTCGTGGTACTGAGCGCGATCGGTCTCGTCCTGCTGCTCCTGCCGCGCTTCACCCCGCGCGCCCCCGTCTGGGCCGAGCGCTTCGTGCCGCCGCGCTACCGGCGCCGCAAGACGGTCGTCGCCGCCTCACAGCCGCCGCTCACCGACGGGCCGGCCGAGCAGGAGCCGCGCACGCCCGTGGCCGCCGGGGTCTCCGGGGTCAACGGCGCGACGGCCGTCGGCCCCCGATCGCGGCTGTCAAGGTAAGAATCTGACTAGAGCATTGCCAACTCATGGGGGAACGAACCGCCCCAATACCAGACAAGTGGGCGCGCTTTTTGCACAGACGCGCAGGGTCACTCTCATGTGTGACAGCCAGCACACCCAGCAGGTAAAGACCTCATCAAATAGTTTGTGATACCGTTCACGAGAACCCCGGACAGAGCCGAAGGGCCGTAGTGCGACGGTCTTTTCGCGTGAGGTTCTCACTCACCCCGGGACTACGCTCGTCCATGACGACACCCCTGCCCCCTGTGAAAGCGGAGTTGCCGCCATGCCGTCCAACGACGTCCGGAACCTTGTGCAGTGTGCCGTGCCCACGGCCGCTGCCGGTGTGGTCGCCGTCGCCGTCAGCGGTGGAGTGGCCGGCGGCAAGGGTGCGCTGGGAGCCGCCGTCGGCGCGGTGCTGGCCATCCTGTTCATGGGGATCGGCCTCTACGTCCTGCAGTGGACGGCAAAAACGCTCCCGCAGCTGTTCCAGGCCATGGGGCTGATGCTCTATGTCGCTCAGCTCCTGCTGCTTCTGATCTTCGTCGCCCTCTTCAAGGACACCTCTCTCTTCAACGCCAAGGCGTTCGCGATCTCCCTGGTCGTCGCCACCGTCGTATGGATGGCGGCGCAGGCCCGCGCGTACATGAAGGCCAAGATCTTCTACGTCGATCCCGACTCCGCGAAGAGTGAGAAGCCCGAGAAGACGGGGCCGCCGTCGTGAGGGGTAGGGGCGGGATAAAGAGCAGTGGGAACTCCTGCTATCGTCCGGTGCCAACTGCGGCATCGCGGGCGCGGGCATCTGAGCTGACGCCTGTTCGATCGCGAGGCTCGATGCCCCTCAGCCGCCCCCACATCCGTAACACCAGTCCGGTGCCGATCCGCGGCTGCGCGCCGCGCCGACACAACGAGGTTGCCGAACCCATGCGTCACGTCGAAGGAGCCCGCGGTGAGTGCTGACCAGACCCAGCTCGCCTCATTCAGCTGGGATTGCCGCATCCTGTCCGACAACGGATGTGGTTTTCCGGCCCCTGGCCTGCACTCGTTCCTCTTCAAGCCGATCGCCACGGTCGGCGGGTTCGAGTTCAACAAGGTGATGCTGCTCGCGCTCATCACCACCGTCCTCGTCATCGGCTTCTTCTGGGCCGCCTTCGGCAAGGCCAAGGTGGTCCCCGGCAAGCTCCAGATGATCGGCGAGGCCGGCTACGACTTCGTGCGCCGCGGCATCGTCTACGAGACGCTCGGCAAGCGTGAGGGCGAGAAGTACGTCCCCCTCATGGTCTCGCTGTTCTTCTTCATCTGGATCATGAACATCTGGTCCGTGATCCCGCTCGCGCAGTTCCCGGTGTCGTCGATCATCGCCTACCCCATGGTGCTGGCCGCGATCGTCTACATCACCTGGGTCGCGCTGACCTTCAAGCGGCACGGGTTCATCGGCTTCTTCAAGAACGTCACCGGCTACGACAAGTCGCTGGGCGCGGTGCTGCCGCTGGTCATGGTCATCGAGTTCTTCTCGAACCTCCTCGTCCGGCCGTTCACGCACGCGGTGCGACTCTTCGCCAACATGTTCGCCGGCCACCTGATGCTGGTCATGTTCACCGTCGCCTCCTGGTACCTGCTCAACGGCGTGATGATCCCGGCGGCCGGCGTCTCCTTCGTCATGACCGTCGTCATGATCCTCTTCGAGCTCTTCGTGCAGGCCGTCCAGGCGTACGTCTTCGTACTGCTGGCCTGCTCCTACATCCAGGGCGCTCTGGCCGAGCACCACTGAGACCGCCCGCCCCGCAAGCCCCCAACCGTCCGGTGGCCAACCCCCGCCGGTCCATGAAAGAGAAGGAAGAATCAGCATGGCTGCCACTGAGACCCTCGCCGCTGTCTCCGGTTCGCTCGGCTCCATCGGCTACGGCCTCGCCGCCATCGGCCCCGGCATCGGCGTCGGCATCATCTTCGGTAACGGCACCCAGGCCCTGGCCCGCCAGCCCGAGGCCGCCGGCCTGATCCGTGCCAACCAGATCCTGGGCTTCGCCTTCTGTGAGGCTCTCGCCCTCATCGGCATCGTTATGCCGTTCGTGTTCGGTAAGTGATCTCCCTTCCTTACTGACACGCATCGACGAAAGGCACTGATGTGATCGCCAACCTGGTGCAGCTGGCGGCCGAGGAAGAGCAGAGCCCGCTCATTCCTCCGGGCCCCGAGCTGCTCGTCGGCACCATCGCCTTCGCCATCGTGTTCTTCTTCTTCTGGAAGAAGCTGCTTCCGAACATCAACAAGGTTCTGGAGGAGCGCCGCGCGGCGATCGAAGGCGGTATCGAAGAGGCCGAGGCCATGAAGGTCGAGGCCCAGAGCGTCCTTGAGCAGTACAAGGCCCAGCTCGCCGAGGCCCGGCACGAGGCCGCGCGTCTGCGCCAGGAGGCGCAGGAGCAGGGTGCCGTGCTCATCGCCGAGATGCGCGCGGAAGGCCAGCGGCAGCGCGAGGAGATCGTCGCCGCCGGTCACGCCCAGATCGAGGCCGACCGCAAGGCCGCCGCGTCCGCGCTGCGCCAGGACGTCGGCAAGCTGGCCACCGAGCTGGCCGGCAAGCTCGTCGGTGAGTCCCTCGAGGACCACGCCCGGCAGAGCCGCGTCATCGACCGCTTCCTCGACGAGCTCGAGGAGAAGGCCGAGGCGTCGCGATGAACGGAGCGAGCCGCGAGGCCCTGGCAGCCGCACGTGAGCGTCTCGACGCGCTGACGGACGCCACGTCCGTGAACGCCGCGCAGCTCGCCGACGAGCTGGCCGCGGTGACCGCGCTGCTCGACCGCGAGGTGTCGCTGCGCCGGGTCTTCACCGACCCGGCACAGGCCGGCGAGGCCAAGGCCCAGCTGGTCCAGCGGCTGCTCGGTGGCCAGGTCGGCGGCGAGACCGCGGACCTGCTGGCCGGCATGGTGCGCTCGCGCTGGTCGCAGTCCCGCGACCTGGTGGACGCGCTGGAGGAGCTGGCGAACACCGCCGACCTCACCGCCGCCCAGCAGGCGGGCACGCTCGACGACGTCGAGGACGAGCTGTTCCGGTTCGGCCGGATCGTCTCGGGCTCGACCGAGCTGCGCGCCGCGCTGACCGACCGCAAGGCCACCACGGCGGCCAAGAGCGAGCTGCTGCGCAGCCTGCTCGGCGGCCGGGCCAAGGCCACCACGGAGCGTCTGGTGACGCGCCTCGTGACCGCGCCGCGGGGACGTAGCCTGGAAGCGGGACTGGAGTCCCTGTCCAAGCTCGCCGCCGAGCGCCGGGACCGCATGGTCGCCGTCGTCACCTCGGCGGTGCCGCTGAGCGACCCGCAGAAGCAGCGCCTGGGCGACGCCCTCGCGAAGCTCTACGGCCGCCGGATGCACCTCAACCTCGACGTGGACCCGGCGGTCCTCGGCGGGATCCGGGTGCAGGTCGGTGACGAGGTCATCAACGGCTCTGTCGCGGACCGCATCGAGGACGCGCAGCGCCGGCTCGCCGGCTGACGCCACGCGGCAGCGGCGGCAACTGAACACGCAGTACTTACTTACGGCCCTGGTTGGGCCGTGCAGAGGATTCACCTCCTGTTGGGGGGAGTCCCCATCCCCCCAAAGTGAAACTTCGGGCCCAACAAGGAGAGCAGGGAACCCAGATGGCGGAGCTCACGATCCGGCCGGAGGAGATCCGGGACGCGCTGGAGAACTTTGTCCAGTCGTACAAGCCGGACGCGGCCTCGCGCGAGGAGGTCGGTACGGTCACCCTTGCCGGCGACGGCATCGCGAAGGTCGAGGGTCTCCCCTCGGCCATGGCCAACGAACTGCTGAAGTTCGAGGACGGCACCCTCGGCCTCGCGCTCAACCTGGAAGAGCGCGAGATCGGCGCCATCGTCCTCGGTGAGTTCAGCGGCATCGAGGAGGGTCAGCCGGTCACGCGCACCGGCGAGGTCCTCTCCGTCGCGGTGGGCGAGGGCTACCTCGGCCGCGTCGTCGACCCGCTCGGCAACCCGATCGACGGCCTCGGCGAGATCGAGACGTCCGGCCGCCGCGCCCTCGAGCTGCAGGCCCCCACGGTCATGCAGCGCAAGTCGGTGCACGAGCCGATGGAGACCGGCTACAAGGCCGTCGACGCGATGACCCCGATCGGCCGTGGTCAGCGTCAGCTGATCATCGGCGACCGCCAGACCGGCAAGACCGCCCTGGCCGTCGACACGATCATCAACCAGCGCGACAACTGGCGCACCGGCGACCCGAAGAAGCAGGTCCGCTGCATCTACGTCGCCATCGGCCAGAAGGGCTCCACCATCGCGTCGGTCCGCCGCGCGCTGGAGGAGAACGGCGCGCTGGAGTACACGACCATCGTCGCCGCCCCGGCGTCCGACCCGGCCGGCTTCAAGTACCTCGCCCCCTACACCGGCTCGGCCATCGGCCAGCAGTGGATGTACGAGGGCAAGCACGTCCTGATCATCTTCGACGACCTGTCGAAGCAGGCCGACGCCTACCGCGCCGTGTCCCTGCTGCTGCGCCGTCCGCCGGGCCGTGAGGCCTACCCGGGCGACGTCTTCTACCTGCACTCCCGCCTGCTGGAGCGCTGCGCCAAGCTCTCCGACGAGATGGGTGCCGGCTCGATGACCGGTCTGCCGATCGTCGAGACGAAGGCCAACGACGTCTCGGCGTTCATCCCGACCAACGTCATCTCCATCACCGACGGCCAGTGCTTCCTGGAGTCGGACCTGTTCAACGCCGGTCAGCGCCCCGCGCTGAACGTCGGTATCTCCGTCTCCCGAGTCGGTGGTTCCGCGCAGCACAAGGCGATGAAGCAGGTCTCCGGCCGACTGCGCGTGGACCTCGCCCAGTTCCGTGAGCTGGAGGCGTTCGCCGCCTTCGGTTCCGACCTGGACGCGGCCTCGAAGGCCCAGCTGGAGCGCGGTCAGCGCATGGTCGAGCTGCTGAAGCAGGACCAGTACCAGCCGATGTCCACCGAGGACCAGGTCGTGTCCGTGTGGGCCGGTACCACCGGCAAGATGGACGACGTGCCGGTCGCGGACATCCGCCGCTTCGAGAAGGAGCTGCTGGAGTACCTGCACCGCCAGGAGCAGGGCCTCATGACCTCCATCAAGGAGGGCGGCAAGATGTCGGACGACACGCTCCAGGCCATCGCCGACGCCATCGCGGAGTTCAAGAAGCAGTTCGAGACCTCGGACGGCAAGCTGCTCGGCGAGGACGCTCCGGCGGCCCCGAAGGCGACCAGCGCCTCCAAGTGACGTAAGGAAGGGACCTGACTCATGGGAGCCCAGCTCCGGGTCTACAAGCGTCGCATCCGATCCGTCACCGCGACCAAGAAGATCACCAAGGCGATGGAGATGATCGCCGCCTCGCGCGTCGTCAAGGCGCAGCGCAAGGTGGCGGCCTCCACGCCGTACGCGGAGGAACTGACCCGCGCGGTCACCGCCGTGGGCACCGGGAGCAACACCAAGCACCCGCTGACCACGGCGGCCGAGACGGTCACCCGGTCCGCGGTGCTGCTGCTGACCAGCGACCGCGGTCTCGCCGGCGCGTTCAACTCCAACGCCATCAAGGCGGCGGAGCAGCTGACCGAACGGCTGGAGCGCGAGGGCAAGCAGGTCGACACGTACATCGTCGGCCGGCGCGGTGTGGCCCACTACAACTTCCGCGAGCGCACGATCGCCCAGTCGTGGACCGGGTTCACCGACGAGCCGTCGTACTCGGACGCCAAGAAGGTCGCGGCTCCGCTGATCGAGGCCATCCAGAAGGACACGGCGGACGGCGGCGTGGACGAGCTCCACATCGTCTACACCGAGTTCGTCTCGATGATGACGCAGCAGGCGCTCGACAAGCGCATGCTGCCGCTCAGCCTCGACGAGGTCGCGCAGGAGTCGTCCGCCAAGGGCGAGATCCTGCCGCTGTACGACTTCGAGCCGTCGGCCGAGGACGTCCTCGACGCCCTGCTGCCGCGGTACGTCGAGAGCCGGATCTACAACGCGCTGCTCCAGTCGGCCGCTTCGAAGCACGCCGCCACGCGGCGCGCGATGAAGTCGGCTACCGACAACGCGGGCGAGCTGATCAACACGCTCTCCCGTCTTGCCAACGCGGCCCGCCAGGCCGAAATCACCCAGGAAATCAGCGAGATCGTCGGTGGCGCGAGCGCCCTGGCCGACGCGACCGCGGGGAGTGACAAGTAATGACCACCACTGCTCAGACGGCCACGGCGACGGGCCGCGTCGCGCGGGTCATCGGCCCGGTCGTCGACGTGGAGTTCCCCGTCGACGCGATGCCGGAGATCTACAACGCCCTGCACGTCGAGGTGGCCGACCCGGCCAACGCGGGCGAGAAGAAGACGCTGACCCTCGAGGTGGCCCAGCACCTGGGCGACGGCCTGGTCCGCGCCATCTCGATGCAGCCCACCGACGGTCTGGTCCGCCAGGCCCCGGTCGTCGACACCGGCGACGGCATCACCGTCCCGGTCGGCGACTTCACCAAGGGCAAGGTGTTCAACACCCTCGGTGAGGTGCTGAACGTCGACGAGAAGTACGAGGGCGAGCGCTGGTCCATCCACCGCAAGGCCCCGAACTTCGACGAGCTCGAGTCGAAGACCGAGATGTTCGAGACCGGCGTCAAGGTCATCGACCTGCTGACCCCGTACGTCAAGGGCGGCAAGATCGGTCTGTTCGGCGGCGCCGGCGTCGGCAAGACGGTGCTCATCCAGGAGATGATCTACCGCGTCGCCAACAACCACGACGGTGTGTCGGTGTTCGCCGGTGTCGGTGAGCGCACCCGTGAGGGCAACGACCTCATCGACGAGATGAGCGAGTCGGGCGTCATCGACAAGACCGCGCTGGTCTTCGGTCAGATGGACGAGCCCCCGGGCACCCGTCTGCGCGTGGCCCTGGCCGGTCTGACCATGGCGGAGTACTTCCGCGATGTGCAGAAGCAGGACGTGCTGTTCTTCATCGACAACATCTTCCGCTTCACCCAGGCCGGTTCCGAGGTGTCGACCCTGCTCGGCCGCATGCCCTCCGCGGTGGGCTACCAGCCGAACCTGGCCGACGAGATGGGTCTCCTCCAGGAGCGCATCACCTCGACCCGCGGTCACTCGATCACCTCGATGCAGGCGATCTACGTCCCCGCGGACGACCTGACCGACCCGGCCCCGGCCACCACCTTCGCCCACCTCGACGCGACGACGGTGCTGTCCCGTCCGATCTCCGAGAAGGGCATCTACCCGGCCGTGGACCCGCTGGACTCCACGTCCCGGATCCTGGACCCGCGCTACATCTCGCAGGACCACTACAACGCGGCCATGCGCGTGAAGAACATCCTGCAGAAGTACAAGGACCTCCAGGACATCATCGCGATCCTCGGTATCGACGAGCTGGGCGAGGAGGACAAGCTCGTCGTCCACCGTGCCCGTCGCGTGGAGCGCTTCCTGTCCCAGAACACCCACGTCGCCAAGCAGTTCACCGGCGTGGACGGTTCGGACGTGCCGCTGGACGAGTCGATCGCCGCGTTCAACGCGATCTGCGACGGCGAGTACGACCACTTCCCGGAGCAGGCGTTCTTCATGTGCGGTGGTCTCGAGGACCTGAAGAAGAACGCGAAGGAGCTGGGCGTCTCCTGACCCCAGTGCTTGTGTGACGCGTGAGGGGGCGGGCTCGTCCCGCCCCCTCTGTCACGCCCATTAGACTTGTACCTAACACCCGGCAGGAGAGCCGGGTGGTGACCCGAGGAGCCAACCTTGGCTGCTGAGCTGCACGTCGCGCTGGTCGCGGCCGACCGAGAGGTCTGGTCCGGCGAGGCCACCCTGGTCGTCGCGCGCACCACGTCCGGCGACATCGGCGTCATGCCCGGTCACCAGCCGCTGCTCGGTGTGCTGGAGTCGGGCCCGGTGACCATCCGTACGAGTGATGGTGGAACGGTCGTCGCCGCGGTGCACGGCGGTTTCATCTCGTTCGCGGACAACAAGCTGTCCCTGCTGGCCGAGGTCGCCGAGCTGTCGGACGAGATCGACGTCCAGCGTGCCCAGCAGGAGCTGGAGCGCGCGAAGGCGGAGGGCGACGAAGCCGCCCAGCGCCGCGCGGACGTCCGACTCCGTGCGGCGGCGGCGCGCTGACCCCGAGGGTCGCTCCCGGGCCGTCTAGGCTCTGGGGGAGCGCCGAGTAGTGACGTCACTCAGCCGCGGTCGGCACCGGAGCAATCCGGAGCCGGCCGCGGCTGAGGCAGATATAGAGGTTTTTTCCGTTCCGTTACCTAGGAGACGAGGAGGTCGGTGCCGATGGTCCTCGCTCTGACTGTGTGCGGAATCGTCGTCGCCGTGGTGGTGCTGGGGCTGTTCGTCTTCGGACTGCGCCGCAGGCTCATCCAGCGATCCGGCGGTACCTTCGACTGCTCCCTGCGCTGGGACGCCCCCGAGCAGGGCGACGCCGGCGGCAAGGGCTGGGCCTATGGTGTGGCCCGCTACAACGGCGACCGCGTCGAGTGGTTCCGGGTCTTCTCCTACGCCGTCCGGCCGCGCCGGGTGCTGGAGCGCTCGGCGATCGAGGTGCTGGGCCGCCGGCTGCCCGAGGGCGAGGAGGAGCTGGCGCTGCTGTCCGACGCGGTGGTGCTGGCGTGTACGCACCGGGGGACGCGGCTGGAGCTGGCCATGAGCGAAGACGCGCTGACCGGTTTTCTCGCGTGGCTTGAGGCAGCCCCGCCCGGTCAGCGCGTCAATGTCGCGTAGTTCTGTTTACGGCTTTCTGGTCACGGCCTGCTGACTACTTCAGGCCGTTGCTGATCGCGGAGACCAGCTCACCGTTGCTGGTGTCGCCGCTGAACTCCCAGAAGAAGGCGCCGCCGAGGCCCTGGTTCTTGGCCCAGGTCATCTTGGTGCCGATGGTGGCGGGGGTGTCGTAGGACCACCAGTTGGTGCCGCAGTGCGCGTAGGCGGTGCCGGCGATGGTGCCGGTGGCCGGGCAGGCGGTCTTGAGCACCTTGTAGTCCTCGATGCCCGCCTCGTAGGTGCCGGTGGCCGCGCCGGTGGCGGTGCCGCCGGGGGCGGACTGGGTGACGCCGGTCCAGCCGCGGCCGTAGAAGCCGATGCCGAGCAGCAGCTTGGACGCGGGGACGCCCTTGGCCTTCAGCTTGGCGATCGCGTCGGCCGAGTTGAAGCCGGCCTTCGGGATGCCGGGGTACGAGGTGAGCGGGGAGTGCGGGGCGGTGGGGCCGGTCTTGTCCCAGGCGCCGAAGTAGTCGTACGTCATCACGTTGTACCAGTCGAGGTACTGCGCGGCGCCGCCGTAGTCGGCCGCGTCGATCTTGCCGCCGTCCGAGCCGTCCGCGGTGATGGCGGCGGTGATCAGGTAGTTGGGACCGAACTCGGCGCGCAGGGCCTGGGACAGGTTCTTGAAGGCCGCCGGGCCCGAGGTGTCGCAGGTCAGACCGCAGGCGTTCGGGTACTCCCAGTCGATGTCGATGCCGTCGAAGACGTCGGCCCAGCGCGGGTCCTCGACCACGGCCTTGCAGGACTTGGCGAAGGCGGCGGCGTTCTGCGCGGCCTGGCCGAAGCCGCCGGAGTAGGTCCAGCCGCCGAACGACCACAGCACCTTGATGTGCGGGTACTTGGCCTTCAGCTGGCGCAGCTGGTTGAAGTTGCCGCGCAGCGGCTGGTTCCAGGTGTCGGCGACGCCGCTGACGGACTGGTCGGCGGTGTAGGCCTTGTCGGTGGCGGCGTAGGCGTCGTCGAGGACGCACTGGCCGTTCTTGACGTTGCCGAACGCGTAGTTGATGTGGGTGATCTTCGAGGCCGAGCCGGAGGTCACCAGGTTCTTGACGTGGTAGTTGCGGCCGTAGACGCCCCACTCGGTGAAGTAGCCGAGGTTGACCTTGGTGCCGGGCTGCGGGCCGGGGTCGGTGGAGCCGCCGGTGGTGCGCACCGCGACGGCGCCGCTGACCGGGCCGGTCTGGTCGGCGGTGTCGCGGGCCTGGACGGTGTACGAGTAGTCGGTGCCGGCGGTGAGTCCGGTGTCCGTGTAGGCCGTGCCGGTGACGGTGGCGACCTTCGTGCCGCCGCGCAGCACGTCGTAGTTCTTGACGCCCTTGTCGTCGGTGGCCGCCTTCCAGGTCAGCTTCACCGAGGTGTCGGTGATGTCGGAGGCGGTCGGGGTGCCGGGGGCGCTCGGCGGGTTGTCGCCGGGGACGCTCGGGCCGCCGTCACAGCTGCCGCCGTTCAGCTTGCAGTTGGCGGGCGATCCGGTGCCGGTGCCGTTGAAGCCGAAGGTGACGGAGGCGCCGGGGGTGAGGGTGCCGTTCCAGGCCTTGTTCTTGGCGGTCCAGTGGTTGCCGGAGGACGTGATGTCGGCGTCCCAGCCGGAGGTGACGGAGGTGCCGGAGGGGAAGTCCCACTCGACGGTCCAGGAGCTGATGGTCGTGGTGCCGGTGTTCTTCACCGTCCACTTGCCCTCGAAGCCGGAGCCCCAGTCAGAGGACTTGACGTAGGTGGCGGTGGCCGAGGTGGCCTCCGCGGCGGCCTGGGCGGGGCTGGAGAGCCCGGCCAGTCCGGCGAAGGGGAGCAGGAGGGTCGCGAACCCCGCCGCTGCTCTGTGTCTGAAGCGCATGCTGCGCCTCCTTTGTGGGGATGTCGGGGGCAGGCGTGACTGAGCCTTCACGCCCACGGTGCGGCGAGAATAGAAAGGTCTGGACCATAGGTCAATAGGTCTGGACCACTACCCAGGCCGCTCGCCGGTCGCCCCGGTCAGATCCCCAACTCCTGCGCCAGTACGGCCGCTTGCACCCGGCTGCGCAGCTCCAGCTTCCCCAGCAACCGGCTGACGTGCGTCTTCACCGTCGCCTCCGCCATGTCGAGCCGCCCCGCGATCTCCGCGTTCGACAGCCCCTCGCCCAGACACGACAGCACCTCGCGCTCCCGCCGGGTCAGCTGCTCCAGCACCGCCGGATCGGCCTTCGGCTCGCGGGCCGGCCCGGCCGCGAACTCGGCGATGAGCCGCCGGGTCACCGCCGGCGCGATCAGCCCCTCCCCGCGCGCCACCGTCCGCACCGCCGCCAGCAGGTCCTTCGCGTCGGTGTTCTTCAGCAGGAACCCGGCCGCGCCCGCGCGCAGCGCCCCGAAGACGTACTCGTCGAGGTCGAAGGTGGTCAGCACCAGCACGTCGGCCAGCTGCTCGGCCACCACCTGGCGGGTCGCCGACACCCCGTCCAGGCGCGGCATCTGCACGTCCATCAGCACCAGGTCGGGCCGCAGCTCCCGGGCCAGCGCCACCGCCCGCTCGCCGTCCGCCGCCTCGCCGACCACCTCGATGTCGGGGGCGCTGCCCAGGATGAGCACCAGCCCGGCGCGGACGGCGGACTGGTCCTCGGCGACGAGGACGCGGATCATGCGGGGGCTCCTTCTGCGGTCGGGGTCACGGGGTGTCTCCTTCGGTGGCCGGCAGGGTCGCGCGGACGGCCCAGACCCGGCCGTCCGGGGTGTCCTCGGGTCCGGCCTCCAGCGTGCCGTGCAGCAGCGTGGCGCGTTCCCGCATACCGATCAGACCGGCTCCCGAGCCGGGTGCGCGGGGCGCGTCCCGGTCGCCGTACCGGCTGGTGACCGTGAGGGTCAGCGAGCCGTCGCGCTGCGCGAGCCGCACGGTGACGGGACCGGGCGCGGCGTGTTTGAGGGCGTTCGTCAGGCTCTCCTGCACGATCCGGTAGGCGGCCAGCTCCACCGGCGTGGGCACCCGGTCGTACGCGGCGTCCAGGATGACGTCCAGACCATTGGCGCGGGCCGTGTCGACCAGCGCGCCGAGACCGTCCAGGGTGGGCGCGGCGGACGGCTCGGTCCCGGCGCCCGCGTCCCGCAGGATGCCGATCAGCCGGCGCATCTCGGCCAGCCCCGCGACGCTGTTCTCCCGGATGACCCCGAGGGCCTGCCGGGTGGTGGCCGGGTCGTCGAGGGAGAGCGCGGCGGTGGAGTGGATGGCGATCGCCGACAGGTGGTTGGCGACCATGTCGTGCAGCTCGCGCGCCATCCGGGCGCGCTCGGCGCCCACGGCCTGGACGCGGTCCATCTCGGCGAGCAGGGCGGTCTGTTCGGCGCGCAGCCGGGCGGCCTCGGCGGCGTCCCGGTGGTTGCGGACGATCAGCCCGGTCGAGGCGGGCGCGAACGACACGATGCCGACGGCCACACCGATCAGCAGCGCCTCCGGCACCCGCCACACCGCGAACGGCACGACCGTCGCCGCCACCGACAGCAGTCCGGTGATCCAGGGGATACGGCGGGCCGCCGCGGGAGTGCCGTACAGCACCGCCGCGTACATCACGTCCGTGAACATCACCAGCGTGAACAGGTTGCCCTGGGTGACGGTGTCGGCGACCAGCGCGGCCGTGGCGACCGGGAGCGCGACACGCGGGGCGGCCCGCCGCATCAGCTCGCAGCAGGCCATCACCGCCAGCGGCACCAGGATCGGCCAGGCGCCCGGGAAGAGCACGATCGGCTCGCCCTTCGGGCGGGTGGCCAGACCGAAGCTCCACAGCAGCACCCCGCCGAGCAGCCCGGCGAGCGCGACGTACGCGTCGAAGCGGTGCGGGCGGGGGAGTCGCGCGGCGGCCATGGTCCCATCCAACACGGCCCCGGCCGTGCTCGCGTGATCCCCGGGAAGGGTCCCCGACTGCATCTTTCGATGTACCGCGAGTTCGTCACCGCCGACGACGAACGGCGCCGCTTTCGCCGGGAGCCTGGAAGGGTGACCGAAGGGAGCACGTCGTGATCGTCGCGTTGATCATCGCCTGTGAGGTCGGCTTCTGGGTGCTGCTCGCGCTCGCCCTCGCCGTCCGCTACCTGCTGAAGTGGCGCCGCACCAGCGTGGTGCTGCTGCTGTGCGAGCCGGTCCTGGAGCTGGTGCTGTTCGCGGCGACGGCCATCGACCTGAAGAACGGCGCCGAACCGGGCTGGGAACACGGGCTGGCGGCGCTGTACATCGGCTACACGGTGGCCTACGGCCACTACACCATCCGCTGGCTGGACGGTCACGCCGCGCACCGCCTGGGCGGGGCGCCGAAACCGACCGGCGCCCCCCGCTACGGCCTGCCCCGCGCCCGCCACGAGGCCGGGCTGTGGCTGCGTACGCTGCTCGCCGCGGCCGTCGCCTGCGGACTGCTCCAGGGCGCCGTCTGGTACGTCGGCGACGACGGCGACATCTCGTCCCTGCGCTCCTTCCAGTGGGCCGCGCTGCGCGCCGCCGGCATCCACGGGCTGGTCGCGCTGGCCTACTTCGTCTGGCCGAAGAAGGCTCCCGCCGGGGCGGGGGAGGAGAGCGGGCAGGCGCTCACCAAGGAGCGGATCCGCTGACGCGCGAGGCGCCACGGGAGCCGCTCGCCCGGTCCGGCGGGAGGGGGGCTAGCGCTCGCCGCCGGGCACCCACAGCACGTCCCCGACGTCCTTGTTGGCCGTGCGGGCGAGGATGAACAGCAGGTCGGACAGACGGTTGAGGTAGGTCGCGGTCAGCGGGTTCATCGTCTCGCCGTGCACCTCCAGCGCGGCCCAGGTCGAGCGCTCCGCCCGGCGGACGACCGTGCAGGCCTGGTGGAGGAGGGCCGCGCCCGGGGTGCCGCCGGGGAGGATGAAGGAGCGCAGCTTCTCCAGCCGCTCGTTGAAGCGGTCGCAGTCCGCCTCCAGCCGGTCGATGTAGAACTGCTCGACCCGCAGCGGCGGGTACGCCGGGTTCTCCACGACCGGCGTCGACAGGTCCGCGCCCACGTCGAACAGGTCGTTCTGCACGCGGGTGAGGACCTTGGCGATCTCCTCCTCCAGGTTCCCCAGCGCGAGCGCCGTGCCGATCACCGCGTTGGCCTCGTTCGCGTCGGCGTACGCCGCGATCCGCAGGTCGGTCTTGGCGACCCGGCTCATGTCGCCGAGGGCGGTGGTGCCCTGGTCGCCGGTCCGGGTGTAGATGCGTGTCAGGTTGACCATGCGGCCAGCGTAGTGACGCCTACGCCCCCTCGGTACGGAAGACCCGTGTGCCCACCGTCACGGAGAGCGCGGTCATGGCGACGGCCACCAGCACGCCGTACAGCATGTGCGCGGTCGCGTACTGCCCGGCGTAGGCGTCGCGCATCGCGTCCACGAGATAGCGGAACGGCACGCAGTGCGACAGCACGTCCAGCCAGGCCGGTCCGAGGCTGATCGGCAGCATCACGCCGGACAGCAGCATCGAGGGCATGCTGACGGCGTTGACCAGCGGCCCGAACTCCTGCGGGCTGCGCACCTTCATGCCCAGCGCGTACGACAGCGAGGCGAGCGACACGGACAGCAGGGCGACGAAGGCGAAGCCGATCAGCACCCCGGCGAGCGGGGCCCGCAGACCCATGAGCAGGGCGGCCAGCACCAGCAGCACCGCCTGGAACAGGAAGACGGCGGTGTCCCGCAGCACCCGGCCCAGCAGCAGCGCGAACCGGCTGACCGGGGTGACGCGCATCCGCTCGACGACGCCCTGGCCGTTCTCCACGATGATCATGAAGCCGGCGAAGAGCGCGCCGAACAGGCCGAGTTGGAGCAGCAGTCCGGGGACCAGCACCTGCCAGGAGCCGCCGTCCCCGCCGAGCGGCAGACCGGTCAGCAGCGGACCGTAGAAGAGCAGGTAGAGCAGCGGCATCAGCACGCCGAAGAACAGGGCGAAGGGGGAGCGCAGGGTCTGGCGGGCGTACCGCCCGAAGATCAGCGCGGTGTCGTGGAACAGCATCCGGGGGCTCCTAGACGGCGACGGGGGCGGTGCCGGCCGGGGCGGCGGGGCGGCCGGTGACGGCGAGGAAGGTGTCCTGGAGGGTGGCGTCGAGCGAGCCGCCGTACCGCAGCTTCAGGGCGCTCGGCGTGCCCTCGGCCACCACCACGCCCCGGTCCACGATCACCAGGCGGTCGGAGAGGGCGTCGGCCTCGTCGAGGTAGTGGGTGGTCAGGAAGACGGTCGTGCCGTGCTCGTCGCGCAGCCGGCGCACCAGGTCCCACAGGGCGGCGCGGCTGCCGGGGTCGAGGCCGGTGGTCGGCTCGTCGAGGAAGAGCACCCGGGGGCGGTGGGTCAGTGCCATCGCGATGTCCAGGCGGCGGCGCTGACCGCCGGAGAGGGCGGCGGCCTTGCGGTCCAGCAGGCCGACGAGGTCGAGCTCGTGCGCCAGTTCCTCCGCGCGCTCCCGGGCCCGGGTCCGGGTCAGCCGGTACAGGCGCCCCTGGGTGACCAGCTCCTCGCGCACCGGGAGCTGTCCGTCGACCCCGCCCGACTGGGCGACGTATCCGCACGCCCGGCGCACTCCTTCGGGATCGGTCGCCAGGTCGTGGCCCGCGACGGTGGCCGTGCCGCCGGTCGGCTTCAGCAGGGTGGTCAGCATCCGCAGGGTGGTGGTCTTGCCCGCCCCGTTCGGGCCGAGGAAGCCGAGGATCTCGCCCTGCCGGACGGTGAGGTCGATGCCGCGCACGGCGTGCACGGGGCCGTGTTTCGCCGGGAAGGTGCGGGCCAGGCCGGCCGCGCTGATGATGTCCATGGCCCCAGAAAAACAGAGGCGCTGACATTTTGCAATGACCCCAAGTTTTCAGCGGTACCAAGTGAGGCCGGTAGCATGCGGGCATGGCCGAGGGACTCAGGGAGCGCAAGAAGCGGCAGACCCGGCAGTACATCTCCGATGTCGCCACGGGCCTGTTCATCGAACGGGGCTTCGACGCCGTCACGGTCGCGGAGATCGCCGACGCCGCGAACGTCTCCGTCAACACCGTCTACAACTACTTCCCGGCCAAGGAAGACCTCTTCCTCGACCGCTCCAAGGGCGTCGTGGACCGGCTCTCGCGGTGGGTGCGCGGCCGGGGCGACGGGGAGTCCGCCGCCCGGGCCGTCCTGCGCGAACTGCGCGAGGAGGTCGAGGCGGTCTCGCCCAAGATGGGACTCATGGACGGCTATGCCCGGTTCATGACGGTGATTCATGACTCGCCCGCCCTGCGCTCCCGGCTCTGGGCGATCGGCCAGGAGGTCGTCGACAACCTGGAGCGCACCCTGCGCGAGGAGACCGGAGCCGCCGACGACGACCCCATGCCCACCCTCATCGCCGGTCAGGTCAACTGGCTGCACCAGACCGTGATGGCCGAGATCGGGCGCCGCATGATGGCCGGCGGCAGACCCGCCGAGGTGTCACGCGAGGTGCTGCTGCTGCTCGACGAGATGGAGGGGCTGTTGAGCGAGAAGGTGCTCAACTACGCCGTACGAGGCGCCGCGTGACCCCTGCCGGTGTGATGTCCGTCATCTGAGACGTGACGCGCGTTACTTACCGGTCACACAGCCCGTCACGAGCGCTAGTGTCCGCCCGAGAGGAACAAGGACAGCGCGTATCAGGGGAGTCGCACAGTGGCACGGAAGCTCGCCGTCATCGGGGCCGGTCTCATGGGATCCGGCATCGCCCAGGTCTCCGCCCAGGCGGGCTGGGACGTCGTTCTGCGCGACGTCACCGACGAGGCGCTCAGGCGCGGCACCGACGGCATCAAGGCCTCGTACGACAAGTTCGTCGCCAAGGGCAAGCTGGAGGCGGACGCCGCCGAGGCCGCCCTCGGCCGGATCACCGCCACCACCGACCTGGACGCCGCCGCCGACGCAGACGTCGTCGTCGAGGCCGTCTTCGAGAAGCTCGAGGTCAAGCACGAGATCTTCCGTGCCCTCGACAAGCTGGTGAAGGACGAGGCGATCCTCGCCTCCAACACCTCCGCCATCCCGATCACCAAGATCGCCGCCGTCACGGAGCGGCCCGAACGCGTCGTCGGCACCCACTTCTTCTCTCCGGTGCCGATGATGCAGCTGTGCGAGCTGGTGCGCGGCCACAAGACCAGCGACGAGACCCTCGCCACCGCGCGGGAGTTCGCCGAGTCCGTCGGCAAGACCTGCATCGTCGTCAACCGCGACGTGGCCGGCTTCGTCACCACCCGGCTCATCTCGGCCCTCGTCGTCGAGGCCACCAAGCTCTACGAGTCGGGCGTCGCCAGCGCCGAGGACATCGACCTCGCCTGCAAGCTGGGCTTCGGCCACGCCATGGGCCCGCTCGCCACCGCGGACCTCACCGGCGTCGACATCCTGCTGCACGCCACCGGCAACATCTACACCGAGACCCAGGACGAGAAGTTCGCCCCGCCGGAGCTGATGCGCCGGATGGTTGACGCCGGTGACATCGGGCGCAAGAGCGGGCAGGGCTTCTACAAGCACTGAGACGGCACCCGCCCCAGGAGCATCACACCTAGGGGTGAATTCGGTATCGGTTCGCTTACAAGCAGCAACCGCACCGCCACCGAAGCAGTCAGACGGTGCAAGCCACCGGCCATGTTCGACGTTGCACGGCCACCGTCATGTCATGGAGCACATCACCGAACGCACGGGGAGCGCATATGCACATCAGGGGCGACCACGCCGAGGTGGTCGTCGAGGGCCGCCTCGACGTCCGCACCGCGGCGGACGCCCGTGCGGCTTTGCACTCGGCCGTCGACGGCGGAGCCGGCGATTTCGTCCTCGACCTGTCCGCGCTGGACTCCTGGGACGCCACCGGGCTCGGCGTCATCATGGGCGCCCACCGGCGGGCGGGCCGCTGCGGCCGCCGGCTGGTGCTGCGCGGCGTACCGCCGCAGATGCAGCGCCTGCTGGTGGCCACCCGGCTGCACCGCATCCTGGCCATCGAGGGCGGCATCGGCGTGGAGTCCCTGCCGCGCGTGTGAGGCGCAGGCATGGGGGCGGCCGACGCGGGAACACCGGTACGAGTGCCCGGGGACACACCGGCACGAGTCCCCTCGGGCACACCGGTCCGGGTACGGTTTCGGAGCCGGACGTTCCGGTCCGGAACCGCACGTCGCGCCCAATCCTCATGAGAGTGTGACGTCTCGGACGGCGCGGTACCCCGGGCTGTCCTGGATACTGAGCAACGGTTTAGGGTTCGGTCGCCCGCTGTCCAGAACCACCCTCGAGCGGGCCCGGACCAGAAGCGACAGCGCGGTGTGCGACACGGCCGGGAGGGGCTGGACGCACTCGACGCTTTTGGGGGGCTTGAACCTATGGACCCGACCACCCGGGGACCCGAGGGCCACGGCCATGACGACGGCCACGCGCCGCGCCAGCGCCCGCCCAGGGATCCCCTCGCACCGGACTTCGGCCAGCACGCGCCGGCACTCGCCCGCACGGTCCAGCTCGTCTCCGGCGACTTCCTGCTCACCGTCAACCCCGTCGACGGCAGCGAGATCGAACTCTGCCCGCCGGCCGAGCGCCCCGGCCGGCCCGCCAAGCTGACCGCGGCCGAACGCGCCGAGGCCGCGCGCGCCGCCCGCCCGCCGGCGCCGCCCGGACCCGCCCTGCCCGAGCCGCCCCTGCTCGGCCGCCAGGAGGAACGCGAACGCCTCGTCCGCCTCCTCGCCCGCGGCCGCTCGGTCCGCCTCACCGGCCCCGGCGGCTCCGGCCGCAGCCGCCTCCTCGACACCGTCGCCGAGGACTGCGCGGACCTCGCCCCCGACGGCGTGATCCGCCTCAGCGGCTTCCACCGCACCGCCGGCGAACTGCTCCACGACCTCTTCCACGCCGTCCACAGCGCGCCCCTGCACCGGCCGGAACGGGACGAACTGCTCGAAGCCGTCCGGCAGATCGGCGCCGTCGTCGTCCTCGACGACATCGAGTTCGGCGGCGCCGCCCTCGACGAGCTGCTGGACGCCACCCCCGAGTGCGCCTTCCTCATCAGCGCCACCCCCGACGTACCCGCGCCGTCCGCCGACTCCGCCCTCGAAGAGGTCTTCCTCGGCGGCCTCGACCGCGCCGGCGGCCTGGAACTCCTGCGTCACGCCGTCGGCCGCACCCTCACCGAGGACGAGGCCAACTGGGCCGGCGACCTGTGGTTCGAGTCCGAGGGCCTGCCGCTGCGCTTCGTCCAGGCCGGCGCCCTGCTCCGGCAGCGCGACCGGCTGCGCAACGGCGCCGACGCCTTCGACGAGTTCGGCGTCTTCCAGGAGCCCCCCGCCGACGCCCCCTTCGACGCCGACGCCCGCGACGAGATACCCCTGCCGTCCCTCGCCGAGGGCGCCGCGCCCGCCGCCCTGCTCGCCTCCCGGCTGAGCGAGTCGGCGCGCGCCACCCTGCGGTTCGCCGTCGCCCTCGGCGGCGAGGTCCCGCACCAGGCGCATCTGCCCGCGCTCGTCGGCGACACCCACGCCGACGCCGCCCTCGGCGAACTCCTCGGCTGCGCCCTGGTCACCCCGGTCGGCGGCCGCTACCGGCTCGCCGCCGGCGTGCGCACCCAGCTGGAGGCCGCCGGATACGCCGACCACGTCCAGGACGCCGCCCTCGCCGCCGCCCGGCACTACGCCTGGTGGGCCGGGCACCCCTCGGTCACCCCCGAGCGGGTCTGCGCCGAGTCGGACGCCCTGCTCGCCGCGCTCGACGTCGTCGTGCCGGTCACCACCCCGCCCGGCGAGGACGAGGAGAGCCCCGCCGTGCGGCTGGCCCGCACCGCGGCCCCCGCCTTCGCCGCGGGCCTGCACTGGAGCGCCTGGGAGCGCAGCCTGCGCGCCGGCGCGAAGGCCTCCCGGCTCGCCGGAGAGGTCGCCGAGCAGGCCTACTTCCACCACGAACTCGGCATCCTCGCGCTGTTGGAGGGCCGCCTCGACCGGGCCCGCGCCGAACTGGAGGCCTCCATCGGCCTGCGCGGCGCCCTCGCCGACAAGCGCGGCACCGTCGCCGGCCGCCGCGCCCTGGCGCTCGTCGACGACCGCTCGGGCAACACCCCCGGCGTCGGCTCGGTGAGCGCGGCCCCGGTGTTCGGCGCCGGAGCCGGCGACGAGGTGCCCGGCGCCCGGCACGAGGTACCCGCCGCCCGGCACGAGGAGTCCGCCTCCCCGTCCGGCGGGGCCCCGGCGGCCCCGATGCCGTTCCCGAAGCTGCCCCGCCCCGCCGACACGCTCGTCACCCACGGCACCGCGGCGGGCGGTACGACGCCCCGCAAGGCCCGCGGTGGTCTGCGCGGCCTCGCCCGGCGCAACCTGGTCGCGGCCGGTGCGGGCGCGCTGCTCGTGGCGGTGCTCGGCACGGTCGTCACGCTCGGCGCCACCTCGAACAACGACGCCGACAGCCCCTCCGGCCAGGTCGGCGTCAACCCGTCGGCCAGCCAGGGCGCCGGCGACGACAGCCTGGGCGCGGACGAGGCGGACCGCGACGGCGACGGCGCCCCGGACACCGGCAGCGCGACCAGCCGCCCGACCGACCCGGGCCCCGACGGCACCCTGGGTACCTCCGACGACCCGACCCCGACGGACGCGGCGACCGGTTCGCAGTCGGGGGAGCCGTCGGACGACCCGAGCGGCACGCGGGACCCCGAGGACCCATCCGGCTCGCCGAGCGAGTCGGCCTCGAAGCCGCCGACGTCACCGTCCAACCGGCCGACATCGCCGTCCAGGCCGCCGTCGCCGACCGCCACGCAGACGCCGACCACCACCCCGACGACTCCGACGGAGTCGCCGACCAGCACGCCCACGGACCCCCCGTCCACCTCCAACTCCGCGAGCGCCCCGGCCGAGACGACCAGCTCCGCCGGTGCCCCGCAGAGCAGCGACGCGGGCACGCCCAGCAGCGCCGAGTCGGTCATCTGAGGCCTGGGACGGCACGAAAGAGGCCGGGTCCCTTCTCCGGGACCCGGCCTTTGCCTGCCATGGCAGTCACGCTCGCCACGACGGTGACGCTCAGAACAGCCGCAGCTTGTCGTCCTCGATGCCGCGCAGCGCGTCGTAGTCCAGCACGTGGCAGCCGATGCCGCGGTCCGTGGCGAGGACGCGGGCCTGCGGCTTGATCTCCTGCGCGGCGAAGATGCCGCGCACCGGCGCCAGATGGGGATCGCGGTTCAACAGCTCCAGATAGCGGGTCAGTTGCTCCACGCCGTCGATCTCGCCGCGCCGCTTGATCTCCACCGCGACGGTCTGGCCCTCCGCGTCCCGGCAGAGGATGTCGACGGGGCCGATGGCGGTCATGTACTCGCGGCGGATCAGGGTGTAGCCCTCGCCGAGCGTCTCGATGCGGTCGGCGAGCAGTTCCTGGAGGTGTGCTTCCACGCCGTCCTTGATCAGGCCGGGGTCGACGCCGAGTTCGTGCGTCGAGTCGTGGAGGACCTCCTCCATGGTGATGATCAGCTTCTCGCCCGCTTTGTTGGTGACGGTCCACACGCCCTCGTCCTCGCCGCTGCCCTCCTTCAGGGTGCAGGGCGGCGACATCCAGTTGAGGGGCTTGTACGCCCGGTCGTCCGCGTGGATGGAGACGCTGCCGTCCGCCTTCACCAGGATCAGACGGGGTGCCGAGGGGAGATGGGCGGTGAGCCGGCCGGCGTAGTCGACCGAGCATCGGGCAATGACGAGACGCATGGTCGGCAACGCTACTCGACACCCAGGGGCGCACGCGATTCGCGTCCTGTTTATCCAGAACACTCGTGTTCGGTCGTGGCCGATTGTGTGCTCACCGGGGTCCGCCTGTATCCCCATTCTCCTGGTGCCGTCACGGTCTGTTGCCTACCGTAGGGAACGGGAGGTCGCGGCGCGTGTACACAGGGTGTCCGGGTGTCCGGTGTTCGCGAGCTCCCTCATCTGTCCGGCAACCCCTGCTGGTCGGGGGTGCGAGAGGAGTACCCATGTCGCTCGACGTCTCACCGGCCCTACTCGAACAGGCCGAGCGAGGCGAGGTCGACGAAGCTGACTTCGTCGACTGCGTCCGGACCTCCCTGCCCTACGCGTGGGAGATGATCAGCTCCCTGGTGGCCCAGCTGAAGGTGGACGGCGGCCAGTTCGCCGACAACCAGACGCCCCCGCCGGACGAGCAGGCACGTGGTCAGCTCCTGCGCGCGCTCGCGAGTGACGCCATCCGCGGTGCGCTGCAGCGGCACTTCGGGGTGCGCCTGGCCTTCCAGAACTGCCACCGGGTGGCCGTCTTCCCGCTGGACGGTTCGGCGGACGAGACGCTGGCCCGCTTCACCTCGGTGCGCGGTCAGTTGCTCAACCAGTCCCCGGAGCTTCGGGACTGCTGACGCAGCGAGGCACCGGCTTGCCGCTCTCGTCCACGGGAGGTGCGATCTCTACCGGGGCGGCAAGCTCCCCGCACCACCCGTCTCGGCGCACCGCCGGTCGTCCCGCGCTGCCCGTCGCCCCCGTCGCCCCCGTCGCTTCCGGCCCTCCCGGCCCGGTCGCCCCGCTCCGGCCGCCGCTCACCGCAGCTGCGGCAGCACCTCGCCGCCCAGCCGCCGTACGTTCTCCTCCGTCGCCGCCAGGTCTCCCGAGCCCTCGACCAGCAGGGCGAAGCGGGAGATGCCGGTCCGCTCGCTGGTCGCCGCGAGCCGGTCGGCGCACAGCCGCGGGGTGCCCACCGGGTGCAGCCCGCAGAGCAGTTCGGTGTAGGCCAGCGGATCGCGCATCCGGCGCTCCCGGCCGTCCACCGTCACATGCGCGTCCAGACCCTGTTTCAGCCAGCCTGGCATCGCCTTGGTCAGGGTCTCGGCCGCGTCGACCCGCCGGTCGGCGATCTGGCAGACGCCGGCCGACACATGGCCCGGATCGGCGAGCTGCTCCGCGGGCCGGCCGGCGGCTCGGGCGAGGCGGCGCCACAGGCCGACCATCTCGGCCTTCTCCTCGTCCCCGACATGCATGCCGAGCAGCATCGGCAGCCCGCGCTCGGCCGCCGTCCGGACACTGGCGGGGGAGGTGCAGGCGACCAGCACCTCCGGGCCGTCGGTCTCGGTCAGGGACTCCGAGGGCCGCGGCACGACCGGCACCTCACGGAAGGCATAGCGCTCCCCGGCGGCCTCGACGCGCGGTTCGCGCAGCCAGCGCACCAGCAGATCGAGTGATTCCGGAAAGCCCTTCTCGTACGCCTCCAGGCCCGCGCCGAACACCTCGAGGTCCACCCACGGACCGCCCCGGCCCACGCCCAGCGACAGCCGTCCGCCGCTCGTCACATGGAGCAGCGCCGCCTGCTCGCCGAGCGCCACGGGGTGCGTGGTGGGCAGCACGCTGACCGCCGTGCCGACCCGGATGCGCCGGGTGCGGCCGAGCAGTAACGCGGCGAGGGTGATGGCCGACGGACAGGTGCCGTACGGCACGAAGTGGTGCTCGGCCAGCCAGACCGAGTCGAGCCCCGCTTCCTCGGAGACCTCCGCCGAGCGGACCGCGCGGTGCAGCGCCTCTCCTTGGCCCTGACCCGGGAACTGGGCCGCCAACACGAAACTTCCTACGCGCATCGCTCTTCCTGCTTCCTTGGCTCCGACACGGAGCTCCCCCACCCGGCATAACCGTCTGACACGTGCCGAGGACACGGCCTCGCGGCCGAATTTGCCGATTGTCTGCAGAATGCCCGCCCGGGCGGGGGACTTGTGGGGGTTCCCCCGGGTTCCGCATACCCCTGTCACGGACGCGTAGGCTGGACAGGACCCGCTCCCTGTATAGCTCCGTGAGGTGTTCCGTGTCCCCGCGTCGCAACCGACCCAAGGGCCCGAAGAATGCCGTCTCCTCCGGCCGGGGCGCCGAGGACGACCGGCCGGGCCGCTACGGCGGCTGGCAGTCCAGCGAGGACTGGGCCGGCGAGGAGTGGAGCGTGCGCCATGTCGCGGGCGCGAGCGCGCAGGGCAAGAGCTACCGCTGCCCCGGCTGCGACCAGCTGATCCCCGACGGCGTCCCGCACGTCGTCGTCTGGCCGCAGTACGCGGGCGTCGACGACCGCCGCCACTGGCACAAGTCGTGCTGGAACGCACGGGACCGCCGCACCACGCGGGTGCAGCGGTCCCGTAACGCGCCGAGGTTCTGACGGCAGTCGTCGCTAGACGTCGCGCCGCTCCAGCAGCGCGTAGGCACCGGCGAAGGCGACGGCGGTGACGCCCAGCATGATCCACAGCGGGTCCCAGCCCGTCGGGCCGGAGTCGCTGAGGGAGTTGGCGTAGAAGACGCTGAGCTGGTTCGGGATCGAGTACTCGAACAGGAAGGTGCGCACGTCCTCCAGCGACGAGGAGAACATGAACAGCGCGACCACCAGCGGGGCGAGCACCGCGCCGATCATGATGGTGATGGCGCCCGCGGAGTGCCGGATGATCGAGCCGACGACCAGCGACAGCAGGCCGAGCAGCGCGATGTAGAGCGAGACGCCGACCGTGGCCTTCAGCCACTCGCCGCCCGAGGGGTCCCGGGCGTCCACCATGCCGACCTGGGCGACGGCCACCAGGGAGGACGAGAGCAGCGTCACGGTGAACGCGACCGCGAAGAAGACGATCGCCTTCGCCGTCAGCACCCGCCCGCGCGAGGGGCAGGCCGTCATCGTGGTGCGGATCATGCCCGTGCCGTACTCGGACGCCGTGGTCAGCACGCCGAGCGTGATGACGCACATGCTGCCGAGCAGCAGCCCGAAGAAGCCGAGGGCCAGCGCGCTCTCCGAGCCGAGGTCGCTCTCGGAGGCCGAGCTGCCCACCACGGTTCCGGTCAGCAGGCCGATGCCGACGACGAGCGCGACGAACACCCCGAGCGTCCACATCGTGGAGCGCACCGACTTGATCTTCGTCCACTCCGAGGCGATGGCGTGCCCGAGGTGGGTGCGCACGACGGGGATCGGCGAGGTGTAACCGGAGTACGGCGGCATGCCGGGCGCGGCCGGCGACGGCGGGGTCTGGGGCGTGCTCATCGGGCGTCCTCGGACTGGGTCGGGTCGGAGACGGGGGCGGAGGCCTGCGGCGCGGGCGCCTCGGGCGCCGGGGCGGCGGCGGGCGCGGCCGCCGGACCCTGGCCCGGCGCCTGGGCAGGAGCCTGGGCGGGCGCGGGCGGCTGCTGCGGAGCCGGCTGCGCGTACGGGTTCGGC
>NZ_JBFATR010000036.1:0-72281 GCF_040678395.1 Streptomyces sp. NPDC052687
TCCAGCGGGTAGTGCCGCAGGCGGAGCTCCAGGCGGTCGCTCGCGCGCGTGCTCGGCGGCCCGGCGGGCGGCTTCGCGGGCGGTGTCCCAGGCGGCGACGGCGCTCTTCTCGGCGTCGCTGGCGGCGAGGGCGGCGCGCGCGGGGTCGGCGTCGGGGGCGCTGTCGTCGAGCCAGCCCGCGCGGACCGCTTCGGCGGTCTCCTGCTCGACCTCGGCGAGGCGCTGCCGCAGGTGTCCGATCTCGCTGCGGGCGCGCTGCGCCTCGGTGGCGGCGGCGGTGGAGTCCCGGTAGGCGAGGTCGCCCGCCTCCTGGAGCGCGGCGGAGCGCTCCTCCTCCTCGTTGGCCAGGGTCTCGGCGCTCTCGGCGGCGGCGTGCAGGGCGCGCACCAGGTCGACGGCGGCCCTGGTGCGGGCGGCGAGCGCGGGGGCGGCGTCCCGCTCGGCCTCCTGGATGGCGGCGGCCACGCGGGCGACCCGGTCGGCGGCGGCGCGGTGGCGCAGCACGGCCTCGGCGGCCTGCCAGGCGGAGTGCAGGGTGCGCGCGTCGGCGAGTTCCCGCTTCTGCGCGGCGGCGGCCTTCTCGGCGGCGGCGAGAGCCAGGGAGGCATGCCGGTAGGCGAGTTCGGCGGTGATCAGGGCGCTGCGCTCGCGGGCGCTCTCGGCGTGGGTGACGGCGTAGGCGGCGGCGGTGACCCGCTGGGCGAGGTCGGCGGCGCGCACGCGTTCCCGGGCGCCGCGCGCGGAGAGCCGGCGGGCCAGGGTGCGGGTGCGCCGCTCGGCTCCGGCGTGCACGTCACGGGCGCGGGAGCGGGCCTCGGCGGCCTCGACGATCTTCCCGAGCAGGTCCACGGACCCGGCGGTGAAGTCGCGTTCGGCGATCAGCTCGGCGCGCCGGCCCAGCTTGTTGCCGAAGCCGCTGACGAGGTCGGCGAGCCCGTCGGTGTCACGGGTGTCGGTGACGGCGCGCAGCAGCAGGTCGGTGAAGTCGGAGTCCTTCTTCACCGCGAACAGGCCGGCCGCCTCGCCCTCGTCGGCGTTCATCTCGCGCTGGTAGCGGAAGAGTTCGGGGTCGAGGCCGAGTTCGCCGAGGTGTTCGGTCCAGCGCTCGTGGATCTCCTCCCAGTGCACCTCCAGGTGCGGGTAGGCCTTGCCGGCGTCGGTGAGGGCGTCGCGGAAGCCCTTCATGGTGCGGCGGCGGCCCTGGGCGCCGGACTGGCCCTCGGCGGGCGGGCGTACGGCGGTGGACTCGGCGACGGGCAGGTTGTCGAGGGTGAGTCCGGGGCCGGGCCGGAAGGAGTACCAGGCCTCGGCGAACTTGCGCGGGTCGTTGGAGACCTGCCGGCCGCGCCATTCGCTGACCTTGCCGACGACGACGCACTCGCCGGTCTGCACGTGCTGCCACTCCAGGGCGACGTGGCCGCAGTCGTCGGCGAGCAGGAACTTGCGCAGCACGCCGGAGCTGGCGCCGCCGAGGGTGTTGCGGTGGCCCGGCAGCATCACCGAGAAGATCAGCTTCAGCAGGACGGACTTGCCGCCGCCGTTCTCCAGGAAGAGCACGCCGGCGGGCGCGGGGCGGCGCGGCGGTCCGACGGGCTCCTCCTCGAAGAACTCCGCCTGGGTGGGCGCGGGATCGGGCACGGGCGCGCCCACCCCGCGCAGGTCAAGCACGGTGTCGGCGTAGCGCGCACCGGCGGGCCCGATGGAGTAGAGGCGGACCCGGGACAGCTCGTACATGGCGGACTCTCGTAACGCTTCGGCAGATCGGGAGGAACGGGGAGTGCGGGGAGGTGCGGCGGCTCAGGAGGAGTGGAAGGGCAGTCCGGCGTCGGCCACCAGGTCCAGGTCGTCGCTCTCCTCGGCGGGCAGCAGGGTCGGTGTGCCGTCGGTGACCGGGACGACGCCCAGTTCCAGCAGTTCGGCCAGCGCCGCGCTGCCCGCCATGTCGCGGACCTGGAGCTGGTACCGCGCGGTGGTGCGGTAGGTGCCGCCGTTGTCGTCGCCGGTGCGCTGGAGGAAGCCGGAGTCGGTGAGGAACGTGACGGCCTTGGCGACGATGCCCGTCGTGGAGGCGGCCGGCCGGCGCGCGTCCTTGGTGGCGCCGGTCGCGCTGCGTCTCGACCAGACCCGCCAGGCGGCTTCCAGACCGGGTGCGTCCGTGGCCGGGTCCGTGTTCTCGCCCTGCTCGGCGGCGCGCTCCTCCAGGCGGCGGCAGGCCTGCCGGACGAAGGCGTCGACGCCGTTGACGGTGACGCGGCCGATGTAGCCGTCGTCGGCGAGGTCCTCGGGGCGCGGGAAGGCCATCGCGGCGACGGCGAGGTGGGCGAGGCCGTGCAGGAAGCGGTCGCCGGAGTCGGCGGAGGTGCGACGCGCGTAGTCCCCCATGCGTACGGCGAACACCGAGTCCTCGGCGGCCGTCACGGCCATGCCCGCGCGCGGGGACACCTCCAGCACGACGAGGCCGAGACCGGCGGCGACGGCGTCGGCGAGGCGGGCGAACGGCGGGTCCTCCCGGTAGCGGCGCAGCAGGTCGGCGTACTCCTGGTCTCGGGCGGGGAGCAGCTTGGGCTGGAGCCCGAAGGCGACGAGCCGCGCCGCGTCGGCGGCGTCGGCGGGGGTGGCGGGGGCCTGCGCCGACGGGGCGGGTGCCTCCGGCTCACTCCACTCGGCGTGCTCGGTCACGGGCGGTGCTCCTTGCTGCGCTGGTGCTGGGTCATGCTGCTTCCGTCCTGCCGGCCGCCATCCCGGCCGCGTCCAGCAGCGCCGTGCCGACGATGAGGTCGGCGCCGCCGAACTCGGGGTCGTCCAGCTCGGTGCCGTCGTCCACGGCGAACAGGAGTTTCTCCTCGCCCTGCCGGTAGGCGGTGCCGACGGGCGGGCTGGCCGCGTGGACGGCCAGCAGGGCGATCAGATAGGGCAGGTCGGGGTCCTGGGGGTGCGTACGCCTGGCCTCGGCCAGCAGGCCGGAGAGCCGGCGGGGCGCGTCGGCCGGGAGGTCCAGCAGTTCCGTCGCCGCGGCGAGCTGTTCCTCGCTGAAGCGGCTGTCGTCCGGGGTGGCGATGAGGTCGGGCTCGGGCATCTCGGCACCCAGGTGCTCGCGCTCGACGGGCGGGGTGAGCAGGATGTCGACGAGGTCGCCGACGCGGACGGACACCGGGGTGCGCAGGCCGGTGCCCTGCGCGAACCAGGCGTCGGTGACGCGGGTCGCCTGCTCCAGGGGCAGCGGCAGGACGGGGGCGAGGAGGTGGCCGTAGACGTCTATCCCCGCGGTCGACGCCGGGGTGGCGAAGGCCTGGCGGTCCTGCTCGGCGCGGAACAGGGGGCCGGCCTCCAGCAGGCGGGACTGGAGCTGGGTGTGGCGGCGGATGCAGTCCTTGACGATGTCGACCAGCTCGGCGGCGCGGCGCTTGTGCTCGGGGTCCTCGGACTCGTCGCGGGCCTTGCGGATGTTGGTGAGGATCGCGTTCTCGTGCCGGTAGCGGTCGGCGACGTGGTCGAGGGCCTCGGCGATCATGTCGGGGACGGCGTTGAGCCAGTCCACCGCGCGGACGTTGCGGCGGGTGGCGTCCAGGGCCTTGCGCAGGGTCTCCGAGTACTGCACGGTGCGGTACCGGGCCTGTTCGGCGGCGAGCTGGGCGTCGGCGAGGCGGCCGCGGCTGATCAGCACCTCCAGCTTGACCTCGGCGGCGATCTGGGCGCTGGTGACATCGGTGTCGAGGGCGCCGACGAGGACGTTGACCGCCTCGTCGGTGGTGCGCAGGTAGACGCTGCCGCCGGGGCCGGGGACCTCCTCGATCAGCTTGAAGTCGTAGTCCCGGCGGACGTACGTGCCGTCCGGGCCGAAGGTGCCGTAGACCGCGCGGAAGCCGCGGTCCACGCTGCCGACGTTGATCAGGTTCTCCAGGACCCAGCGGGCGACCCGTTCGTGCTCGGCGGCGGGCCGCTGCGGGGCCTGGGCGGCGATGCGCGGGACGAGGCGGGCGACGACCTGTTCGTGGTCGGCGCCGGTGTCGAAGTCCATGTTCAGCGTGACGAGGTCGATCGCGGCGAGGGCGATCTCCGCCATCCCGTACACCGAGTACTCACCGGCGAGATTCGCCTTGCGGGCGTCGAGGTCGTGCAGCGGCGCGGTGCAGGCGAGCGCGCGCAGCCGCCGCGCCAGTCCCTCGTCGGCGGCCGGGCCCATGGCGGGGCGCGGCCCCGCGCTGAGCTGGGGCGGAACGCTGTCCGTCGATGCAGGCGAAGTCACGGTGCACAGACTAGGTCCTCGGTCTGACAACGGCCCAAACGACGGGCGTCCGCGCGAGGGTACCGGGGGCGGGGACCGTCCGGCGGGAGCGGCCGACCGTGCCCCGGCGGTGGCAGGCGGTGGCCCGGCGGCGCCCCGGCAGTGGCAGACGGTGGCCCCGTGTCGCTTCAGAGGCGCTCGTCGGCACCGTCGTTGCCGACCCGGCGCCGGTAGACCTCCACCACGCGTTCCAGGGAGTCGTCGAGGTAACCCGCGAGCAGGTGCTCGGCGCGGATGGGGTCGCCTGCCTGAAGAGCCTCCAGGATCTGGACATTTCGCGCGATGTACGGTTCGTGCAGTTGCTGTGGCTCGTCCACCACGTGGAACGCGAGGCGCAGTTCGGCGAAGACGCTGCGCATCAGCTCGTCGGTGCGCTCGCTGCCGGAGAGCGCGACGAGTTCCCGGTGGAAGTGGATGTTGGCCGTGCCCACCGCTTTCCAGTCGCCTTCGCGCGCGGCCCGCCGGCCCGCCTCGACGGCCGCGGCGAGCGCGTCGACGGCGTAGGGCGGCTCGCCCAGCCCCCGGACGACGGCGCACTCGACGAGCCGGCGGGTGCGGTAGATGTCCTCGACGTCCTCGACGGTCAGGACCCGCACGAAGACGCCGCGGTTCAGCTCGTGGACGAGCAGTCGTTCGTGCGTGAGCAGCCGGAACGCCTCGCGCAGGGTGTTGCGGGAGACCCCGAGCGCGCCGCCGATGCTCTCCTCCGACAGCCGGGTGCCCGGCGGGAAGTACCCGTCGGCGATCCGGCTGCGGAGGATGTCCGCGACCCGCTCCGCGGTGCTGGTGCGCCCGAGGAGCGCGCGGTCGTCGGCGAGGTCCGTCAACTGCTCTGCCATGCCCGGAATTCAAGCGCAGACATCAGAACGAGACAACAGGGGTATTGAAGGATCGTTGAACGATCCTCTACGTTGCTGTGTGTTGGCTCACTCTCAAGCACCGTCCTCTTCCTGTGAGGTGCCCATGAGCACGACCCCTCCACCGAAGGCCGTGACCGGCGGGACGACCGGCCCCGCCACCGGTGAACACCCTGGCGACGACGGCCCGTTCGGCTGGCTGCGCGCGCTCGGACCGCGCGGCCGGCGCGCGTTCGCCGGAGCGTTCGGCGGCTACGCCCTGGACTCCTACGACTACTTCACCCTGCCGCTGAGCATGGTCGCGCTGGCCGCGTACTTCGGCCTGGACAGCGGCCAGACCGGCCTGTTCACCACGGTCACGCTCGTCGTCTCGGCCGTCGGCGGCGCCCTCGCGGGCGTGCTGGCGGACCGGATCGGCCGCGTCAAGGCCCTGATGATCACGGTGATCACGTACGCCGTCTTCACGGTGGCCTGCGGATTCGCCCCCGACTACGAGACGCTGCTGGTCTTCCGCGCCCTTCAGGGCCTCGGCTTCGGCGGCGAGTGGGCGGTCGGCGCCATCCTGGTCGCCGAGTACGCGAGCGCGAAGGACCGCGGCCGCACCCTGGGCGCCATCCAGAGCTCCTGGGCGGTCGGCTGGGGCCTCGCGGTGATCGTCTACACGCTGGTCTTCTCCGTCCTCGACGACGGCCTGGCCTGGCGGGTGATGTTCTGGACCGGCGCGCTGCCCGCGCTGCTGGTGGTCTGGATGCGGCGCCGGGTACAGGACGCCCCGCAGGCCGTCGCCGTACGCGAACACAGCCCCGCCAAGGGCTCCTTCACCGCCATCTTCAAGCCGGGCCTGCGGCGCACCACGGTCTTCGCGGTACTGCTGTCCACCGGCGTCCAGGGCGGCTACTACACCCTCGCCACGTGGGTGCCGACCTACCTCAAGACGGAACGCGACCTGTCGGTCGTCGGCACCGGCGGCTACCTGACGTTCCTCATCTCCGGCGCGTTCACCGGCTATCTGACGGGGGGTTACCTCACGGACCGGCTGGGCCGGCGGCGCAACATCTGGCTGTTCGCCCTGCTGTCGGCGGTGTGCATCCTGGCGTACGCGAACATCCCCAGCGGCGCCGACTCCCTGCTGCTGGTGCTCGGTTTCCCCCTCGGGTTCTGCATGTCGGCGATCTTCAGCGGCTTCGGGTCCTTCCTCAGCGAGCTGTACCCGACGGCCGTGCGCGGCACCGGGCAGGGGTTCACCTACAACACCGGCCGCGCGGTGGGCGCGGTCTTCCCCACGACGGTCGGCTTCCTCGCCGACAGCTGGGGCGTGGGCGGCGCGCTGGTCTTCGGCGCGATCGGCTACGGCCTCGCCGCGCTGACCCTGCTCGGACTGCCCGAGACCCGCGGAAAGGAACTCACATGACCCGCCCGCCCGTCGAGAGCCACCCGCTCGCCGCCCCCGTCGGCGACGACCGCCCCTTGACCGTCGTCGACGCGCACGCGCACGCGTGGACCCCCCGTGAGGCCCGGGCCCGCATCCGCGCGGGGCTCACCGGCCCCACCGCGGGCGTCGCGGCGGGCCACACCCAGGCGAACCTGATCGCGGTGCCCGCGGACTGGGCGTACGACACGCTGCTGTTCTGCCAGCGCAACCCCAAGCCCTGCCCGGTGCTCGACGTGACCGACGCGGGCTCCTGGACCACGGTCCTCGCGGACGGCGCGGACCTGCGCACCGACCTGCCGCGCTACCGGGTCTGGGAGCACGGCGAGCTGGTGGACGAGCCGGTGGACGTGCGCGCGCACTGGCGCGAGGACCTGGTGTCGTTCCTGATCGGGTGCAGCTTCACCTTCGAGGGGGCGCTGACCGCGGCGGGCGTCCCGATGCGCCACGTCGAGCAGGGCCGCAACGTCCCGATGTACGTCACCAGCCGCCCCTGCCGGCCCGCCGGACGGCTGCACGGGCCGATGGTGGTGTCCATGCGCCCGGTCCCGCCGCGCCACCTGGAGACGGCCATCCGGGAGACCAGCCTGCTCCCGGCCGTGCACGGCGGCCCCGTACACTGCGGCGACGCGTCGGCGCTCGGCATCGCCGACCTCAACCGGCCCGACTTCGGCGAGGCGGTGACGGCCGAACCGGACGACATCCCGGTGTTCTGGGCCTGCGGCGTGACCCCGCAGGCCGCCGTGATGGCCTCCCGCCCGCCGTTCGCGATCACTCACGCGCCGGGCCGGATGCTCCTCACCGACGCCCGCGACGAGCAGTACCGCGTGGCGTGACCCAGCGAGACAATGGGGGAACCATGACCGCGATCGATCTGAACGCCGACCTCGGCGAGGGCTTCGGCCGCTGGCGGCTGACCGACGACGAGCAGCTCCTGACCGTCGTCACCAGCGCCAACGTGGCCTGCGGCTTCCACGCGGGGGACGCGGTCACCATGCGCCGGGTGTGCGAACTGGCGGTGGCGCGCGGGGTGACGATCGGCGCACAGGTGTCCTACCGGGACCTGGCCGGGTTCGGGCGGCGCGCGATGGACGTGCCGCCCGCCGAGCTGGCGGCCGAGGTGGCCTACCAGATCGGCGCCCTGGAGGTCTTCGCGCGCGCGGCGGGCTCCCGCGTGGCCTACGTCAAGCCGCACGGCGCGCTGTACAACCGCGTGGTGCGCGACGAGCGGCAGGCCGCCGCCGTCGTCGAGGGGGTGCTGCTGGCGGGCGCCTCGCTCCCCGTGCTGGGCCTGCCCGGGTCGCGGCTGCTGGAGCTGGCCGGGAAGGCGGGGCTCCCGGCGGTGCCGGAGGCGTTCGCGGACCGCGCGTACACCGAGGAGGGCACGCTGGTGCCGCGCGGGCAGGACGGCGCCGTGGTCACCGACCCGCAGGCCGTCGAGGAACGGTCGGTCGGCATCGCCCGCTCCGGCACGGTCCCCTCCCTGGCCGGCACCCCGGTCGGGGTCCGCGCGCGGTCGCTGTGTCTGCACGGGGACACCCCCGGCGCGGTGGAGCTGGCCCGGCGGGTGCGGCGGCGCCTGGAGGCCGCGGGTGTGCGGGTGGAGGCCTTCGCATGAAGGTGCTGCCCGTCGGGACCGGCGCGCTGCTCGTCGAGGTGGACTCGGGCGAGCAGGCGCAGGCGCTCCACGCGGAGCTGCTGCGCCGCCGCGCGGAGGGCTCGCTGACGGTGCGGGAGATCGTGCCCGCCGCGCGGACGGTCCTCCTCGACGGACTGACCGACCCGGACCGGGTGGCCTCGGACCTGGCCGCCGCCGACGTGCCGCCCGCGCCGCCGCTCCCGGAGACGGTCGTGGAGGTCCCGGTGCGCTACGACGGACCCGACCTGGCCGACGTCGCCGCACACTGGGGCGTTTCCCCCGAGGAGGTCGCCCGCGTCCACGCGGCAACCGAGTTCCGGGTCGCGTTCTGCGGCTTCGCCCCCGGCTTCGGCTATCTCACCGGGCTGCCGCCGCGCTACGACGTCCCGCGCCGGGCCACCCCGCGCACCTCGGTGCCGGCGGGCTCGGTGGCGCTGGCGGGGCCGTACACCGGTGTCTACCCGAGGTCGTCGCCCGGCGGCTGGCAGCTGATCGGCACCACGGACGCCGTGCTGTGGGACCCCGCGCGGGAGCCGGCCGCGCTGCTCGTCCCGGGCACGCGGGTGCGTTTCGTGCCGGAGGCGGAGGTGGCCGCCCGATGACCGACCGCGCCCTCGCCGTCGTCCGCGCCGGAGCCCTGACCACCGTGCAGGACCTCGGCCGCCCCGGGTACGCCCACCTCGGCGTACCGCGCTCCGGGGCGCTCGACGCGCCCGCGGCGGCCCTGGTGAACCGGCTGGTGGGCAACCGGCGGGCGGCGGCCGTGCTGGAGACGACGCTCACCGGGTGCGCGCTGCGGCCCCGCTGCGCCGTCACCGTCGCGGTCGGCGGTGCCCCCTGCGCGGTGACCGTCGACGGGCGGCCGGCGGCCTGGGGCGCCCCGGTGCTGGTACCCGCCGGGGCCCTGCTCGACGTGGGACCGGCCCGCGCGGGCGTCCGAAGTTACGTCGCCGTGTCCGGGGGCGTCGCCGTCGAGCCGGTGCTCGGCAGCCGCTCCACGGACCTGCTGTCGGGCCTGGGCCCGGTGCCGCTGACGGACGGGGCGGTACTGCCCCTGGGCACGCCCGGCGCGCCCCACGCGCGCGTGGACACCGCTCCGCAGCCCGCCCCGCCCGCCGAGCTGGTGCTGCGGGTGACGCTCGGCCCCCGCGACGACTGGTTCACCCGGCGGGCCCTGCGCGACTTCACGTCCCGCGCGTACCGGGTGTCGGCGTCGAGCAACCGCATCGGCCTCCGCACGGAGGGCCCCGCGCTGGAACGGGCCCGGCCCGGGGAACTGCCCAGTGAGGGCATGGTGCTGGGCGCGGTCCAGGTACCGCCGGACGGCCGCCCGGTGGTCTTCCTCGCCGACCACCCGACCACCGGCGGCTATCCGGTGATCGCGGTCGTCCACCCCGCCGACCTGCCGGCGGCCGCCCAGGCCCTCCCGGGGACACCGGTCCGCTTCGTGGCGGTACGCCGGCGCTGAACCGGGCACCGGGCGCTGAACCGGGCGCCGGCCCCGCCCGCCCCACGCGCGCGGCAACGCCCCACCCCCGAGCCCGCCACCCCCGAACCCGTCGTCGGCCCGTCCCCCGCCCCGTCTCCCTACGCCGCCTCCCTCCTCTCCCCCACCGGCAACGCGGCCAGCGCCGCCGTCACCGCGTGGGTGGCTCGCAGGTCCAGGCGGGCGCTCGTGCCACGCGCGTGGTGGTGGATCTCGTCGGCGGCGAGGCGGAGCAGCTGGGGCAGGAGGTCGGTGCAGCGGCGGGCCACCCAGCCGGTGCCCGCCGTGGCCAGCCACCACAGGGCGGCCGCTCTGGTCGGCGCCGGGGAGTCCGGATCCGGCGAGGGCGGGGTCCCGGTGGCGAGGCCGGCCCGGGCCAGCAGGGCGTGGCAGCGGACAGCGAACTGCCGGTGGCCGCGCTCGCCCGGATGCAGCCGGTCCGCGCTCCACATCGCCCGGTCCCGCAGCCAGTCCCCCTCGCAGGCGTGCAGGTGCACGGCCCCGTACCGCTCGGACAGCGCGTGGACCACGGTGTTGACCGCCCGCTGCCGCCGGGCGAGGGGGCGGGCCAGGGCGCCCGGCAGGCCCAGTATGGCGCCGGGGTCGGGCAGACAGGCGGTGAGCAGCGCCGCGCCCTGCCCGGCGAAGGCGCCGTAGACCTCGTCCAGGCGGGCGGCGACGGCCTGGATGTCGAAGGTGCGGCGCAGCGTGTCGTTGACGCCCACGACGACGGACACGAGGTCCGGCCGCAGTGCCAGCCCGGCGGGCAGCTGGGTCTCCAGGACGTCCCGGGTCTGCGCCCCGCTGACCGCGAGGTTGGTGAACCGCACGGGCTGCGGGGAGAGCCCGGCGGCGAGCAGCGCGGCCCAGCCGCGCCACCCGTTCCCGGCGGGATCGCCCACTCCTTCCGTCAGCGAGTCGCCGAGGGCGACGAACGTCAGAGGTCTCATCGCGCAGCCCCCTCGGCGACACCCACCCCGTGCCGCGGGACCCTGGTGGCCGTCCGGGCTCGTTCGCCCTGCCCGCTCTCCCCGCGCGGGGCGGCGTCGGAGTCCGGAGCCCGGACCGGACGGCTGGGTGCCGTGGCGTCGTGCGCGGCGAGGAACGCCGCCACCGCCGCGTCCCAGCCGAACAGCTCCGCACGCGCGCGTGCCGCCTCCCGCCGCTCCCGCTCGGGCCGCGCCAGCAGCGCCTCGACGGCGTCCGCGAAGCCCTCCCCGGTGTCCGCCGCGACGGCGCCGGCGGCCCCGACGACCTCGGGCAGCGCCGACGACGCGCTCACCGCGACCGGCGTGCCGCAGGCCATCGCCTCCAGCGCGGCCAGCCCGAACGTCTCCGCGGGCCCCGGCGCCAGGCACACGTCGGCACTGGCCTGGAGCGCGGCCAGCAGTCCCGGTTCGGAGACGTGCCCGAGGAAGGTGACCGGCAGGTTCCGCTCGCGTGCGCGCTGTTCCAGCCGCCCCCGCAGCGGCCCGTCCCCGGCGACCACCAGCACCGCGCGCCTGCCCCGCCGCCGTAGCTCGGCGAGGGCGTCCAGCGCGGTGCCGGGCCGCTTCTCCACGGACAGCCGCGAGCACATCACCAGCA
The DNA here is from genome assembly GCF_040678395.1 of Streptomyces sp. NPDC052687. Taxonomy (NCBI): domain Bacteria; kingdom Bacillati; phylum Actinomycetota; class Actinomycetes; order Kitasatosporales; family Streptomycetaceae; genus Streptomyces; species Streptomyces sp. NPDC052687. Next base: position 11,284 of record NZ_JBFATR010000036.1, read on the forward strand.
GGTCCTGGTCCACGCGCGCGTGGAGGCCGCGTATTCCCGCGTCGCGCAGCGAGGGGTGGCGGCTCGTCAGGTCGACGCCCAGCGGCGCCCGTACGACGTTGCGGGCGCCGATCCGCACGAACTCCCGCTCAGCGAACTCCGTCGTGCACACGACGCGGGAGTACGCGTGCGCGGTGCGCACGTTGAGCGCGTCGGCCGCGCGCCGGGCCGCCGCCTCGGGCAGCCCCCAGGTGCGCAGCACCCCGTCGGCGGTCTCGTGGGAGACCATACGGCGGGCACCCGCGCGCGCCGCGCCCACCGGCCGGTCCAGCGCAGGGTCGTCCGGTCGGAGACCTCCAGGCGGTCGGGTGCCAGGTCCTCCAGGAGGGCGGCGACGCGGCGCCGGTCGGTGAGGACGCGGTAACCGCCGGTGCCGGGCAGGAGCGGACCGGGCAGGGTGATGACGCGCCCCTGCTCGGTGTCCCGGTCGGTGTGCCGCTCGCCCGGCACGATCAGCACGGGCTCGTGCCCGGCCGCCCGGAAGCCCTTGCCCAGTTCGCGCAGGGCGGTGCGCAGGCCCCCGGAGGCAGGTGTGACGAAGTTGGCCAGCCGGACGATCCGCAGCGGGCCGTCCGTCCCGCGTGGCGTGGTCATGCCGCCAGCACCGCCTTCCGCGCGGCGAGCACGTCCTCGTAGTGCTCGATCAGCCGGTCGCCGACGGCCGCCCAGGTGCGGCCCTCGACGGTGTCCCGCGCGGCGGCCCCGTACGCGGCGCGCAGGGCGGGAGCGGCGGCGAGGGAGGCCACCGCGTCCCGCAGGGCGTCCGGGTCGCGCGGCGGGACGAGCAGTCCGGTGCGGCCGTGGCCGACCAGGTCCAGTGGCCCGCCCGTGGCGGGCGCGACGACGGGCACCCCGCTCGCCATGGCCTCCTGCACGGTCTGGCAGAAGGTCTCGAAGGGTCCGGTGTGCGCGAACACGTCGAGCGAGGCGAAGATCCGGGCGAGGTCGTCGCCGGTACGGCGGCCCAGGAACACCGCGCCGGGCAGCGCCTGCTCCAGGCCGGGCCGGCTGGGCCCGTCACCGACGACCACCACCCGCACGCCCGGCAGCGCGCAGGCCCCGGCGAGCAGTTCGACGTGCTTCTCGGGGGCGAGCCGTCCGACGTACCCGACGATCAGCTCACCGTCCGGGGCCAGTTCGCGGCGCAGGGTCTCGTCCCGCCGGTCCGGCCGGAAACGTACGGTGTCGACCCCGCGCGGCCACAACCGCACCCGGGGCACGCCGTGCGCCTCCAGGTCACGCAGGGAGGCGGTGGACGGCGCGAGGGTGCGGTCGGCGGCGGTGTGCACCGCGCGGATGCGCCGCCAGGCCGCGGCCTCGCCGGCGCCCATGTAGGTGCGGGCGTATCCGGCCAGGTCGGTCTGGTAGACGGCCACGGCGGGGATGCCGAGCCGGGCGGCGGCGGCCATGCCGCGCACGCCGAGCACGAAAGGGCTGGCCAGGTGGACGAGGTCCGCGCGGTGCTCGATCAGCGCGGCGGCCAGGCGCCGGCTGGGCAGCGCGACCCGGACCTGCGGGTAGCCGGGGAGCGGCAGGGAGGGGACGTGGACGACGGGGCACGGTGCGAGGGCGTCGGGCCGCTGTCCGGGAGCGGGGGCCGGTGCGACGACGAGGGGCGCGTGACCGCGGTCGACGAGGTGCCGGGCGGTCTGGAGCGCGCAGTGGGCCACGCCGTTCACATCGGGGGGAAAGGATTCGGTCACGATGACGACACGCATACGGGTGTTGTCGCCGCGCTGGACGTGGCCGCGTCAACGTGGATCTTTCCGGACGAGGAACGTCCCATGAGCGTTGGTACGCGCACCCGCGCGGGTCAGAATCCGGCCACGCGCCTCTGCCCGGCGGGTCACCCGGAGTTCACCGGACGAGCCGGACGGCGGTCCTCCGTCCCGGTTCCGGTCCGCATCGACGGCGGTCCTCCGTTCCGGTTCAGGCCCGCGGCGACGGCGGTCTTCCGTTCCGGTCCCAGGGGGCCGTCATCGGCACCCGTCCGCGTCCGCCGGCCTCGTCACGGCCCTCGCACCGCGCCAGGCCGACTCGGCCGCGAACGCCGTACCGGCTCACAGCACAGGCGCCACGCCGGCTCACCCCCGCGCGCGCCCCGTACCGGCTCACATCGCCGACCCCGCCTCCCGCGCACTCCACCCTCGGGCGCCCTGCCGACTCACCCTCGAGCCACCACGGCCGGCTCACACCGCCGGCGCGTCCGGTCCGATCCGGCTGCGTACGGCCGTCTGGACCTCCGCCTCCTCGGCCGGGTCGGCGGCCAGCCTGCGCAGCTGTTCGACGACGCGGGTGTCGCCGGTCTCGGCGTGCCGGGCGGCCAGTTCGCGGGTGGACTCCTCGCAGTCCCACAGGCACTCGACGGCGAATCCTGCGGGGAAGGAGGGATCGGTGGCGGCGAGCGCGCGGGCGGCGCGGCCGCGGAGGTGGGAGGAAGCGGTCTCCCGGTAGACGTGCCGCAGCACCGGCGCGGCGCAGGCGATGCCGAGGCGTCCGGCGCCGTCGACGAGGGTCCACAGGGTCGGCGCGTCGGGGCCCTCGCCCCGGACGGCCTCGCGCAGGGCGCCGAGGACGAGGTCGCTGTCCTGGGTGCCGCCCCGGCAGGCGAGCACCCGGCCGGCGGCGGCGCCCAGCGGGTCGGGGCGGCGGGCCCAGCCGCGCGCCCGGTCGACGGCGGCGACGCCGCGCATCCGTTCGAAGGCGTCGACGGCGGCCTCCACGACGGCCGGTGATCCGGTGCTCACGGCGGCCTCGATCAGGTCGAGGGCGTCGGGATCGTCACTGTCGGCGAGGTAGCGCAACGCGGTGCTGCGGGCGCCGTCGGTGCCGTCCTTGGCCGCCTGGACGATCTCGGGCCGGTCCTCGGGCCCGGCGACGGCGGTCAGACAGCGGGCGGCGGGCACATGGAGGGCCGCGCCGCGGTCGAGGCCCTGCTGGGCCCATTCGAACACCGCGCGCACGCTCCAGCCGGGCCGGGGCCCGGTGGGCCGCATCTGCCGCTGCCAGCGGTCGAAGCAGCCGGTCTCGTGGGCGGCCCGGACGCGGCCGGAGATCCATGCGCGCGGATCCTCGGCCCACAGCCGCCAGGGCCGCGGCTCGAAGGCGTCCCGCACGGCGGCGGCCAGCTCGGCGTCGCCCTCGGCACCGGCCGGGAAACGCGCCAGGACGGGCGCCGCGAGGGCGCGCAGACCGGCGTCGTCGTCGCGCAGGGCGAGTTCGTCGAGGGCCCAGGCCCAGTTGGAGCCGTGGGCGGCGTACCTGCGCAACAGCATCAGGGCGTCCCGCCTGCCGTAGGAGGCGAGGTGGCCGAGGACGGCCAGGGCGAGCCCGGTGCGGGACTCCTCGGGGTCGAGGACGTCCTCGGGGTCGAAGAGGTGTGCCTCGATGGCGTCCAGCTCGCCGTTCAGGTCGAGGTAGAGACGGGCGTAGTAGAGGGAGCGGTTCTCCAGCTGCCAGTCGTGGCGGGGGTCGCGCAGCACACAGTGGTTCAGGGCCGTCAGGGCCTCGTCACGGGGGGCGGTGAGCGCGTGCAGCGTGCCGTCGCCGCGGCCCCGCTGGAGCAGGCCGAGCAGCGTACCGCTGGGCGCTATGACCGGATCGAACATGGGAAACACAGCCTCACATCAAGCGTCGACGCAACCGGGAAACACGCACTACCTGGCCGCGTGACAACACGTCGGGGCGCCCGCCGTCTCATGCTTGCTGTAGACCATCTTCCTCTGCCTCTCGTCGGTGGCCCTCGCGGACCGAGTCACGGCCCGCGCGGTGCGGCAACACTTGCCCAGCCATCGCGTCCGTGAATCACGACGTCATGATGACTCGGCGGTTCTCGATGCCGCGACCGAAATTTCCGGCGGCCGCGTACCGCCTCCCCCGTGGTCGTCGTCCTGCCTGGTCGGAACGTGCGTTTTACCTGATCAGACGCTGTGAGATCAATCCGCGCCGAAGAGCTCGAGCAGCTCGGCCTTGCCGAACATCCGGGCCGTGTCCACGGCCGACGGCGTGCCGGCGGAAGGGTCGGCTCCGCCTTCGAGCAGCGTCCTGATGACCTCCTCCTCGCCCTTGAAAACCGCTCCGGCGAGGGGGGTCTGGCCTCGGTCGTTGACGCGGTCCGCCTCGGCCCCGCGCGCGAGCAGCGCCCGTACGGTCTCCGCGTGGCCGTGGTAGGCGGCGAGCATCACCAGGGAGTCGCCGCGGTCATTGGTGAGGTTGGCCGGAACACCTGCGTCGACATACGCCACGAGGGCCTCGGTCTGTCCCCGCCGGGCCAGATCGAAGATCTTCGTCGCCAGCTCCACGACCTCGGGGTCGGGGGCTTCACTCATCGGCCGGACCGCCTCTCACTGCAACCGTTCAGGTGAATCGCAAGGGTACTGGCTCGCGCCGCACATGACCCGATCTGCCGGAGGTAAAGATCACCACAGCCGCGGTCGGGCCCGATTGCCGAGCTCGACCAGCGGAAGACAGCTCGACCAATCGGGGGAAATCGCCCGAATTTCACCCAGTTGCACCTTTTATCGTATGGATACATCCTGTGAGCCTGGAAGTACTCATGGTGACTGTCCCCACGAACCAGGAGCACTCACATGATCCTCTCCATCTCAGGCGTCGTTCTGCTCGGTGTGGTCGTCTTCATCTTCTTCCGCAAGGACGGCCTCAAGGCGTCGCACGCCCTGGTCTCGGTCCTGTTCGGCTTCTACCTGGCGAGCACGGCCATCGCACCCAGCATCAAGGCCGGCGGCGAGAGCCTCGCGAGCCTCCTCGGCGGCATCAAGTTCTGACGTCCGTCCCGCCCGTACGCACCTTCAGGAGACAGCAGTGGCCCGGCGCCCCCTTCCCCGCATCCTGAGCACAGGCAGCGCGCAGATCGCCCGGAGCCGGGAGCTGGCCCGGACGGCGGCCGACAGCGCCACCGACGTTCTCCATCCGCTGATCACGATCACCCGCGGTCTGCGCCGGCTGGCGGGGGCCGGACGGCGCAAGTGGGCCGACACCCCGAAGGACAAGCGCGGCCCCCTGCTGTTCCTCGTGGCCTCGGTGATCCTGGTCGTGGCCCTGGCGCCGTACGGCCCGCTGCTCGCCGTCATCAGCCTGATGGCGGCGGCAGCCTGGCAGGGCCGGGACCGCTCCCCGGCCGTGCCGGACGGGCCCGACGCGTCCCAGACGGAGCGGCTGAAGTCGCTCTACGAGGCACTGGTCCCCTACTTCTCGACCGCCGAGGACCCCGAGCCGCTGTACACCCACGGCGGCGACTGGGAGAAGGCCTTCCCCGAGTACGAGTTCGACGGCTCGGGCCGGGTCGCCCAGCTGGCGATCCGCTACCCGGCCTACTTCCCGGACGGCGAACCGGAGGCACGCGCGCGCGTGGAGCACCTGCTCAGCGCCAAGTCGGGCCGCGGCCGGGAGTACCACTTCGCCTGGGACGAGGAGGGCAACCAGCTCACGGTCACCGTCCTCGCCCCGCTGCCCACCGACATCGCCGCCCAGCGCTTCGTCACCGCCCCCGGCGAGACGGTCCTCGGCTTCACCGACCCCTCCGAGGTCCAGCGCACGCTCCCCCTCACCCACGGCGAGGAGCGGCGCGACGTCCCGCCGGTCGTCTGGCGCACCGGCATCCGCTCCACCGAGCCGCATCTGCTGGTGACGGGCCAGCCGGGCACCGGCACCTCCACCCTGCTGCGCTCCATCGCCCTCCAGGCCCTGCGGCACGGCGACATCCTCATCGTGGAGGGCGGCGGCACCGGCGAGTACGCCTGCCTGACCGGCCGCGACGGCGTGCTGGCGGTCGAGTGCTCCCTGGCCGGGGCGCTGGCCGGCCTGGAATGGGCCGCGGCCGAGACCGAGCGGCGGCTGATCGCCCTCAACCGCGCCCGGCAGGAGGGCAACCCGCCGCCGGAGGACACCAAGCGCCCGCTGTGGCTGCTGCTCGACCGGCCGACCGCGCTCGGCCATGTCACCGAGGCGGACGGTGACAAGGACCCGCTGTCCCTGCTCCAGGTCCCGCTGCGGCACGGCCGCGCCGCGGGCGTCACCGTGGTCGTCGCCGAGCAGTTCGACAGCCTGGACGCCCTCCCCGACGCCGTACGCCAGCACACACGCGCGCGTGTCGCCCTCGGACCGGCCGGCGCCGCGCAGCTGGAGGCGGTCCTCGGCGCCCCGCCGCACACCACACCCACCTCCCACGTCCCCCCGGGCCGCGGTTACGCCCGTCTCGGCGCGGGCCCGGTGCTGCGCCTCCAGGTCCCGGCGACGCCCGACCCGTACGACGACGCGACCAGCGACGCCCACCGCCAGGCCGTCCTCGACCTGCTGCCCCCGCGCACGACTCCGGCGGACGAGGAACCGGAGGCGGTGGAGCAGCCCGAGAGGGTGCGGCCGGAGGCGGTGGAGCCCGAGACGGCCGCCGAGACCGACGGGCAGACGGACGGCGTGGCCGAGCCGGTCTCCGCGAAGGCGGTCGCGGCGGAGACGTCCTGACCGCAGGAGTGACCCGCCGGCACGAGAGTCACCGGTCGGCACGAGACTCACCGGCACGGGAAAGGGCGGGCCCGCGCGGGCCCGCCCTTTCCCGTGTCGCACGCCATGTCACACGCGATGCCACGCACCCCGCCACGCGGAGGTACGCGTCACGCGTGTCACACGCGATGCCGCGCGAAGCCCCCCCTCACGCGACGAACGTGCGCGGCGCCTCCGCTCCCGCCGTCCCCCCGCTCTCCACCAGCCGCGCCGCCGCGGCCAGCCGCGCCGCCGCCTCCTCCGCCACCGCGCCGCCGACGGTGAACGGCAGCCGCACATACCCCTCGAACGCCCCGTCGACGCCGAACCGCGGCCCGGACGGCACCCGGACGCCGACCCGCTCACCCGCCTCGGCGAGCCGGGACCCGGACAGACCCCCGGCGCGCACCCAGAGCGTGAGCCCGCCCTTGGGCACCTCGTACTCCCATTCGGGCAGCTCCCGCCGTACCGCCGCGACCAGCGCGTCCCGGTTGTCCCGGGCCTGCTGCCGCCGCAGCTCCACGGCCTGCTCCCAGCCACCGGTGCTGAACAGCCAGTGCACCGCCAGCTGCTCCAGCACGGGCGTGCCCAGGTCGGCGTAGGCGCGCGCGGCCACCAGGCTGCGGACCACGTCCGGGGCCGCCCGCACCCAGCCGATGCGCATCCCCGCCCAGAACGCCTTGCTCGCCGACCCGACGGTGATCACCGTGGACCCGGCGGGGTCGAAGGAGCAGACCGGCGGCGGCATCGCGCCCGCCATGTCCGCGTCGAGCCACAGCTCGCTCATCGTCTCGTCGGCGACCAGCACGGTCCCGGCGGACCGGGCCGCCTCCACCAGACGGCGCCGCTGGTCCTCGTCGGCGAGCGCACCGGTGGGGTTGTGGAAGTCGGCGACGACATAGGCGATGCGCGGCGCGGCGTCCCGCAGGACCTGGCGCCAGCGGTCCATGTCCCAGCCGGTCAGCCCCTCGGCCATCGCGACGGGCACCAGCCGGGCGCCCGCCTCGCGCATGAGCTGGAGGATGTTGGCGTACGACGGCGACTCCACGGCGATCCGCTCGCCGCGCCCGGCGAAGAGATGGCAGATGGCGTCGATGGCGCCCATCGCGCCGGTCGTCACCATGATCTGCTCGGGCATGGTGGGGATGCCCCGCGCGGTGTACCGCTCGGCGATCGTCGCGCGCAGGGCGGGCAGCCCGGCCGGATAGTCGCCGTGCGTGTGCGCGTACGGCGGCAGCTCCTCCAGGGCGCCCTGCACCGCGCGCGTGAGCCACGGTTCGGGCGCGGGCAGCGCCGCGCAGCCGAGGTCGATCAGCGAGCCCAGCGCCTCGGGCGGGAGCGGTTCGAGGCCCCGCGCGGGGAGCGGGTTCCCGGCCGGGACGGCGGTCCAGCTGCCGGCGCCGCGCCGCGACTCCAGGAATCCTTCGGTGCGCAGCGTCTCGTAGGCGGCGGCGACCGTCGTACGGCTGACGGACAGGGCGAGGGCCAGCTCGCGCTCGGCGGGCAGCCGCGCGGCGACCGGCACCCGCCCCTCGAGCACCAGCAGCCGGATCCCGTCGGCCAGCGCCCGGTAGGCGGGCGGGCGGCGGGTGCCGGGGCCCGCGGGGCGGTCCTGCTGGGACTTGAGCAGCCGGGCGAGCTGCGCGGCCCCCACCGCCGAGGTCCACTGCGCCATGATTACCAGTCCACCTTCCCGGGATTGGCCCTGGATGACGTTCCATCCCAAGCCACAGAGTGTCATGCGTCAGGCCACGATCACCACCAGGGGGGGACCTCTTGTCGACGCACCGGTCCGCAGACTCCACACCGTCCACGGCGACCACGGAACCCGGCGGGCCCGGACACCGCCACCTCCCGCGCCGGCTGATCCAGCTGTACGCCGGTCTCGCGCTGTACGGCGCCAGCTCCGCCCTCCTGGTGGAGGCGGGGCTCGGCCTGGAGCCGTGGAACGTGCTCCACCAGGGCCTGGCCGAACGCACCGGCCTCACGATCGGCGTCGTGTCGATCATCGTCGGCGCCGTGGTGCTGCTGCTGTGGGTCCCGCTGCGCCAGCGCCCGGGACTCGGCACGGTCTCCAACGTGTTCGTGGTGGGCATCGCCATGGACGGCACCCTCGCCCTCGTCCCCGAGGCCCACTCCCTCCTCGTCCGGGTTCCCCTGATGCTGGCCGGCGTCCTCCTCAACGGCGTCGCCACCGGTCTGTACATCGCCGCCCGCTTCGGGCCGGGGCCGCGCGACGGGCTGATGACCGGGCTGCACCGGCGCACCGGCCGGTCGATCCGGCTGATGCGCACGGCCGTCGAAGTCGCGGTCGTGGTCAGCGGTTTCGCGCTGGGCGGCACCATCGGCGTGGCCACGGTGCTGTACGCGGTCTCGATCGGCCCGCTCGCCCAGCTCTTCCTGCGGGTGTTCGCCGTCCCGTCGGCATCCGACGGCAGCACGGTCGTTGCCGAGGGGCAACCGCGGCGCGCGATACTGCGACGGTGAGCACGCGCATACGCCATCCCTATCTCGACCATCCCGGCCCCATCCCGTTCGCCCACCGGGGCGGGGCGGCCGACGGCCTGGAGAACACCGTGCTCCAGTTCCGGCGCGCGGTCGAGCGCGGCTACCGGTACATCGAGACCGATGTGCACGCCACGCGGGACGGCAAGCTCGTGGCGTTCCACGACACGACGCTGGACCGGGTGACCGACGGCACGGGCCGGATCGCGGAGCTGCCGTGGGCGGAGGTACGGCACGCGCGCGTGGCCGGCCGCGAACCGGTGCCGCTGTTCGAGGAGCTGCTGGAGACCTTCCCCGAGGTGCGCTGGAACGTCGACCTCAAGGCGGAGTCGGCGCTGCACCCGTTCCTGAACCTGGTGGCGCGCACCGACTCCTGGGACCGGCTCTGCGTCGGCTCCTTCTCGGAGGCCCGCGTGGTCCGCGCCCAGCGGCTGGCCGGACCGCGCCTGGCGACGTCGTACGGCACCCGGGGCGTGCTCAATCTGCGGCTGCGCTCGTGGGGTGTCCCGGCGGCGCTGCGCCGCTCGGCCGTCGCCGCGCAGGTGCCCGAGTCCCAGTCGGGGATCCAGGTGGTCGACCGCCGCTTCGTCCGCGCCGCCCACGCGCGCGGGCTCCAGGTGCACGTATGGACGATCAACGAACCGGAGCGGATGCACCGGCTCCTGGACCTGGGCGTCGATGGCATCATGACCGATCACATCGACACACTGCGCAGGGTCATGGAGGACCGCGGCCTCTGGGTGTGACCCGCCGGGCCCGCCGCCGCCCGGCCCTGCGCGCGGCATCGGCGGGGAAGCGGGGCACGGGTGGGCACGGACACCGGGCGGACCGGCGCGCGGGAGGCGGACGGCGAGTCCGCCGCGCGACGGCGTGAGCAGCGTGGCTGGTACGTCTACGACTGGGCGTGCTCCGTCTACTCGACGAGCGTCCTCACCGTGTTCCTCGGCCCCTATCTGACCTCGGTCGCCGAGTCGGCGGCGGACGCCGACGGGTTCGTGCACCCGCTGGGGATCCCGGTCCGCGCGGGGGCCTTCTTCGCGTACGCGGTCTCCCTGTCGGTGATCGCGGCCGTCCTGGCGATGCCCCTGGTGGGCGCCGCCGCCGACCGCACGGGCCGCAAGAAGCCCCTGCTGGCCGCCGCCGCGTACGTGGGCGCCACGGCCACCGCGGGCATGTTCTTCCTCTCCGGCGACCGCTATCTGCTCGGCGGGGCTCTGCTGGTCGTGGCGAACGCGGCCCAGTCGGTGGCGATGATGCTCTACAACTCCTATCTGCCGCAGATCGCGCCGCCCGAGGAGCGGGACGCGGTCTCCTCGCGCGGGTGGGCCTTCGGATACGCGGCGGGAGCGCTGGTCCTGGTCGGCAATCTGGTGCTCTACCTCTCCCACGACTCGTTCGGCCTCTCGGAGAGCGAGGCCGTGCGCGTCTGTCTGGCCTCGGCGGGGCTGTGGTGGGGCGCGTTCGCGCTGATCCCGCTGCGCCGCCTGCGGGACCGCCCGGCGCCCGGGCCGGCGCCGGCCGTGACCGGCCGGCGGCAGCTGCTGGCGACCCTGCGCGACATGCGCCGCCACCCGCTGACCCTGGGCTTCCTGCTGGCGTACCTCGTCTACAACGACGGCATCCAGACCGTGATCAGCCAGGCATCGGTGTACGGCTCGAAGGAGCTGGGGCTCGGCCAGTCGACGCTCATCGCGGCGGTACTGCTGGTCCAGGTGCTGGCGGTGGCGGGCGCGCTGGCGCTGGGCCGGCTGGCGCGGCGGTACGGGGCGCAACGGACGGTGCTGGGGTCTCTGGTGGCGTGGACGGTGATTCTCGCCACGGGATACTTCCTGCCGGCCGGGGAGCCGGTCTGGTTCTTCGCGCTGGCCGCCGCGATCGGCCTGGTCCTCGGCGGCAGCCAGGCGCTGTCCCGCTCCCTGTTCTCGCACCTGGTCCCGCCCGGGAAGGAGGCCGAGTACTTCTCGGCGTACGAGCTGAGCGACCGCGGGATGAGCTGGCTGGGCCCGCTGCTGTTCGGGCTGACCTACCAGCTGACCGGGAGCTACCGGGACGCGATCATCTCGCTGGTGGCCTTCTTCGTGCTGGGTTTCGTGCTCCTCGCGCGGGTACCGGTACGACGGGCGATCGGGGACGCCGGCAACCCGGTTCCCGAAAGGATTTAGCACTCGGCGCGAAAGGGCTGTAGTGTACGCGTTTGGCCTGCCAGGCGTACCGTTACTGCGCGTCAAAGATGATGAAACGCCGGGTGACATCTCAGATCAGATGTGACAAACCGGGCGCCTGTGGGTACTGCACTGGTTGACAAGGCTGCGGCTACGACGGCGACGCATGACCCGGAACGGGACTCCGAACGGGAATCTTTACCGCCGACCGGACGTTGACCGGATGACGACGACAGCGACACCTGTCCTGTGGGCGACAAGCCCGGGAGGCACGATTCATGAGTGAGCGAGCTCTTCGCGGCACGCGCCTCGTGGTGACCAGCTACGAGACGGACCGCGGCATCGACCTGGCCCCGCGCCAGGCCGTGGAGTACGCATGCGAGAAGGGGCACCGGTTCGAGATGCCCTTCTCGGTCGAGGCGGAGATCCCGCCGGAGTGGGAGTGCAAGGTCTGCGGGGCCCAGGCACTCCTGGTGGACGGTGACGGTCCGGAGGAGAAGAAGGCGAAGCCGGCCCGTACGCACTGGGACATGCTGATGGAGCGCCGCACCCGTGAGGAACTCGAAGAGGTCCTCGAGGAGCGGCTCGCCGTGCTGCGTTCCGGCGCGATGAACATCGCCGTTCATCCGCGGGACAGCCGCAAGTCGGCCTAGTCCCCGCGGGGCCCGGCCCGATTTCCAGCGCACGCACATGACCGCGGGCGCCGTACGTGAACTCACGTACGGCGCCCGCGGTCGTCGCGCTGCCCTGATGGACTCGCCCGGTGCGCGGGGCGGTCAGCGGTTCAGCGGCGGGTACTGCTCGCGCGGCGGGTCCGCCGGGGTGTCGCGGATGACCTCGCCCTGGACGACCTTGCCGTCGGGGCGGTAGATGCGGGCCTGCTGAAAGACGTCACCCAGGGAGCCGGGGGCGGTCCGGCGCAGTCTGCGCTCCACCGTGCGCTCCGTGTACCGGCCGAGGGCCTTCTGGACCGGCGGGACGAGCAGGAGCAGACCGGCGACGTCCGAGATCAGACCGGGCAGCATCAGCAGCAGCCCGCCCAGCATCAGCAGTCCGCTGCCGCCTCCGCTGGAGGGCGCGGTGCCGCTCTGCAGCGCCTCGTTGAGATTCCGGAAGGCGCGCCGGCCCGCCCGCTTGATGACCACGGAGCCGAGCACCAGCCCGGCGAGCAGCAGCAGGAACACCGTGAAGCCGCCCGCAGCCTCGGCGACCACGGTGAGCAGCCAGATCTCCAGCACCAGCCACGCCGCCACGGCGAGCGGCAGCGCCGTGCGCAGCCGGGAGCGCCGGGGCCGGGTGAGGGGCGGAGGGGTCGAAGCGCCAGTCGTCATGCGTCCAGTGTGCCCGCACGGGGCTCAGCACGGGATAAGGGCCGTGACCGGCGGGGGACGCCCTACCGCCGCGGTGCCCCGCCGCCCCGCCGCAGCAGCTTGCCGACCCGCTCCTCCACGCCCCAGGAGGTGACCCGCCACAGGGCCTCCACGAGGATGTCGCGGCTCATCTTGGAGTCGCCCAGCTCGCGTTCGACGAACGTGATCGGCACCTCGACGACGTGGTAACCGGCTTTGATCGCGCGGCGGGCGAGGTCGACCTGGAAGCAGTAGCCCTGGGAGGCGACCTCCTGCAGGCCGAGGCCCCGCAGGGTCTCCGCGCGGAAGGCCCGGTAGCCGCCGGTGATGTCGCGCAGCGGCAGGTCGAGCGCGAGGCGCGAGTACAGGCTGCCGCCGCGGGAGATGAACTCGCGGGACTTGGGCCAGTTGACCACCCGGCCGCCCGGCACCCAGCGGGAGCCGAGCACCAGGTCGGCGCCCTTGAGCGCGGTCAGCAGCCGGGGCAGTTCCTCGGGCTGGTGGGAGCCGTCGGCGTCCATCTCGATCAGCACGCCGTAGTCCCGCTCCAGGCCCCAGCGGAAGCCCGCGAGATAGGCGGCGCCGAGGCCTTCCTTGCCCTTGCGGTGCAGCACGTGGACCTGCTCGTCGACGGCGGCGAGCTCGTCGGCGAGCTTGCCGGTGCCGTCGGGGCTGTTGTCGTCGGCCACCAGAACGTGCGCCTCGGGGACCGCCTCGCGCACCCGGCCGACGATCGTCTTGATGTTCTCCGCCTCGTTGTAGGTCGGAATGATCACCAAGGCCGTGCCGAGCGGGCCGAAGCGCCTCCCCTGGGCCTTGGCCGCGCGGGTCCCGTCGCCGTCGTTCACTGCTGCCCCTTCATGTCCGTACGCAGAGGTCCACCATAGTGGCCGCGGCCTGCGCGGATGCGACAAGGCGTGCGGACGGTGGTGTCGGCTCCGCGCCAGCGGGGCAGATGCGCGGATTTGACCGGCCCCACCGGCCACCGGTGCGGCGGATGGGGGCCCGGCGCCCTTCGGGCCGACCAGGGACCCGCTGGCTGCGGGTCTACCGAAAGCCGTTGTCTACTGAGCGCCCGGGCCCCACCCGGGTCACACCTTCCCGACCGGCCGGAACGCTCTCCCGCGTGCGGTGCGGACGCTGAGCCTGGCTCCCAGTGACGGTGCCCCGGTGCGGTACGCCATCCCTGACCCAGCGGCGCCGCGACGCGTGTGCGAACGTTCCCCGGTCGGGTGTCCGGTGGTGGACCCGGCCGAACCTACCGGCCCCGGGCCGCCGCCTGTCAACAGCCGTTTGACCTGCGGGTTTCCCTCGAAACCGCAGGTCGGAGCGGAGGATGCGCAGGTCGCGCGACGGTGCGCCGGGCGCGCTGCGCTCCGGCGCCGCCCCCGGAGATCACTCGCCCGGCCGTACGAAGACCGTCCGCCCGCCGACCACCGTGCGCAGGCAGACGGGCAGGTCGGCGCCGGGGGTCAGGTCGGGCAGGCCGGGCGTGCCGGAGCGCGGGTCGGTGGACCAGCGGGCGACCCGGTCGTCGGGTGCCTGCACGACGAGTTCCCTGGTGCGCCACACCGCGTAGTCCGCGGGCGCGCCCGGCACCAGGACGCCCGCGTCGTCGCGGCCGACCGCCCGCCAGCCGCCGCGGGTGTGGGCGGTGAAGGCGGCCCGTACGGAGACCCGGTGCTCGGGGGTGCGGTGGAAGGCGGCGGCGCGGACCGTGCCCCACGGGTCGAGCGGGGTGACGGGGCTGTCGGAGCCGAGGGCGAGCGGGACGCCGGCGCGCAGCAGGGCCGCGAACGGGTTGAGCGTGCGGGCGCGCTGGGCGCCGAGCCGCTGGGCGTACATGCCGTCCTCGCCGCCCCACAGGGCGTCGAACGCGGGCTGCACGGAGGCGGTGAGGCCGAGTTCGGCGAAGGCGGCGATGGTCTGCGGGGTGAGCATCTCGGCGTGCTCGATCCGGTGCCGGGCGGCCCGGACGCGGGCGAGGCCGAGCTTCTCGGCGGCCGCGCGCACGCCCTCGACGACGGCGGTGACGGCGGCGTCGCCGATGGCGTGGAAGCCCGCCTGCAGGCCCGCCTCGGTGCAGGCGACGACGTGCGCGGCGACCTCTTCGGCGTCGAGGTAGGCGGTGCCGGTGTGGGCGGCGTCGGCGTACGGCTCGTGCAGGCAGGCGGTGTGGGAGCCGAGGGCGCCGTCGGCGAAGAGGTCGCCCGCCGCGCCGAGCGCGCCCAGCTCGCGCGCCTTGTCCACGTCGCGTTCGGCCCAGTAGCCGACGACGCGCGGGCCGGGCTCCTCGGCGGCGAGGCGGAGCAGGCCGGTGAAGTCGTCCTCGGAGGAGATCTCCGGGCCGCCGCACTCGTGGACCGAGCCGATGCCCAGGGAGGCGGCGTGGGCGAGGGCGGCGCGCTGGGCCTCGGTGCGCTGCCGCGCGGTGACGGCACCGAGGGCGGCGGCGCGGACCGCGTGGTGGGCGTCGGCGGTCAGCGGGCCGTCGCCGACGGCGCCGAGGCCGGGCGTGAGGTCGAGCAGGGCGGTGGTGACGACCGCCGAGTGGACGTCGATCCGGCTCAGGTAGAGGGGGCGCCCGCCGGTGGCCTCGTCCAGCTCCGCGCGCGTGGGCGGGCGGCCGCCGGGCCAGCGGGCGGCGTCCCAGCCGTGGCCGAGCAGCACCCGGTCGTGCGGGCGGGCGGCGGCGAAGTCCCGTACGAGGGCGAGAGCATGGTCGAGGTCGGGCGCGGCGGACAGGTCGAGCCCGGTGAGGGCGAGGCCGGTCGCGGTGGTGTGGACGTGGGCGTCGGTGAACGCGGGCGTGACGAGGGCGCCGTCGAGGTCGATCACCTCGTCGACGCCGTCCGCGAAGGCGTCGGCCGCGCCCTCGGAGCCGACCCAGGCGACCTGGCCGTGCTCGACGACCATGGCGGTGGCGAACGGGTCGGCGGGGCTGTGGACCTCTCCGCGGCGGAGGAGGACGGTCTTCGTCGGGGCGGTGCGCTCACTCATGGGAACAGTCTCGCGCCCCGCGTGCGCCGCCCCGCACCCAGGTGCTCAGATACGCGGGGGCCGGGCCTCGTACGGCGTCGACAGGACCACGGTGGTACGGGTCGAGACCCCGGCGAGGCTGCGCAGCCGGGCCAGCAGCTCCTCCAGTTCGTGCGGGGTGGCCACCCGCACCTTGAGGATGTAGTTCTCGTCGCCGGCGACGCTGTGGCAGGCCTCGATCTCGGGGACGCCCGCGAGGCGGTCGGCGATGTCGTCGGGTGCGCTGGGGTCGAACGGCTTGACCGAGATGAAGGCGGTCAGGGGCAGCCCGACGGCCTCCGGGTCGACCACGGCGGCGTACCCGCGGATGACGCCACGCTGTTCCAGCCGGCGCACCCGCTGATGCACGGCCGAGGTGGACAGGCCCGTGGCCTTGCCCAGGTCGGTGTAGCTCATCCGCCCGTCCTTGACGAGCAGCTGCACGATCTGTCGGTCCAGCTCCTCCATGGCGCAAGAACCTACAGTGCGGCTGATCTCCACGGATAGCCGAGCGGCGCAGGTCATACCCGGTTCGTGATGTGGTGGCCTGGACGTTGGGCCATCCGGGCGGTACGGGCGCCGGGTGGGGCACCTGCGCATGGCATGTGACGAACACCACAAGATCCGGGGCGTCTCCGTGATGTTCTCGTGATTACCCCCCGAGCCCGCTGGGCAGTGCTTGGTGTGGTCGAGGCCGCAGTGCCCGAACGGCCCAGCCCGAGGGGGAGAATCCCAATGCAGAGTCTTAAGCGCCCTGGTCGTACCGTGCCCAAGCGGCAGCAGCCGGTCGTCGAGCCCGAGCCGGAGGGTGTCGAACCCGACGTCCTCGACGACGCCGAGGAGTTCGACGCGTACGACACCTTCGAGATGTTCCGGGTGATCTGCCCGGACTGCGCGCAGCCCATCGCCCTGCTGGCGGACGAGGAGGTCCTGCCGGAGCACGCGCTGTGCGCCTCGCCGTGGAACCCGTTCGGCCTCACGGTCTGCCCCGGCACCGGCCGCCGGGCCTCCGACGCCCGGCCGGCGGACGAGTCGTTCGAGCCGCAGGAGCAGGACACCGCCCTGCTGCTGACCCTGCCTCAGGGCCTCGACTGGCGGACGCAGCCCTTCTCGCACGTCGGCGGCCCGGGCTCCCGCCCGATGCGCGTCCCGTCGCTGCGCCGCCGCGCCGCCTGACCACACCGCCGGCCGGCACCGGCGCGCCGCCCTGAAGCACCGGCGCGCCCCCGGCAGCACCGGCGCGCGGACGGCGACATCCCCGCGCGGACGGCAGCATCCCCGCGTGGACCGGCCCCGCCGTCACATCCGGGCAGCACCGCCGCGCGGACCGCAGCACCGTCACTCTGACCGCAGCACCGCCGCATCCCCGGCAGCACCGCCGCTCGGTCCCCAGCACCGCCACCCGGTCCGCAGGCTCGCCGAACGGACCGGGCGCGCCGCCGCACGGTCCGGCGGCGTCGCCGCGCCGCTCGTTCGCGGTGCGGCCGTCCGGCCGTCCGGCCGCACCGGCACTCCCGTCTCACCGCTCCGCACCGCGGCACCGGCCCCCGGCTGCCGCGGTGCGGCTCGGCCGGTGCGGTTCGGCGCGCCCGGATGCGCCGTACGAGTGACATCCGCTCCGGAGTGCGACCCGCGCGCCCGCGCGCCGGTGAAGCCTCCGGGCGCCGGGCGCCATCCGGAACGTACGCCCGATTCCGCGCACCGGTGACCTGTCCGGCCGGTGGCGCGTTGCCCCGGTATGGCCCCCACCTCTTCCACGACCGGGCGTCAGCGCACCCTGTTCGTCCCGAGCGTCGCAGAATCGGTTCCGCTTCCGCCGACGGCGGCTCCGCCGCACCTGCAGGACCCGCCGATCTACCGGGACCTGCTGCACGCCTGGGCGACGCGGGGCCGCACCCTGCCGGGGCGCCACGACCCGGAGTGGGTCCGGCTGGCGGCGCCCCTGGTCAGGCCGGGACAGTTCAGCGGGTCTCCGGACCGATGAGGTGCCGGGCGACGACCATCCGCTGGATCTGGTTGGTGCCCTCGACGATCTGCAGCATCTTGGCCTCGCGCATGTAGCGCTCGACGGGGAAGTCCGCGGTGTAGCCGTACCCGCCGAGGACCTGGACGGCGTCCGTGGTGACCCGCATCGCCGTGTCGGTGCAGTGCAGCTTGGCCATGGCCGCCTGCTTGGCGAACGGCCGGCCCGCGTCGCGCAGCCGCGCCGCCGCCAGGTAGAGGGCGCGGCCCGCCTCGATCTGGGTCGCCATGTCGGCGAGCATGAAGCGCAGGCCCTGGAAGTCGGCGATGGGCCGGCCGAACTGGCGGCGCCCGCGCGCGTAGTCCACCGCCGCGTCCAGCGCCGCCTGGGCGAGGCCGATCGCGCAGGCGGCGATGCCGAGCCGCCCGGAGTCGAGGGCGGACAGGGCGATCGCGAAGCCCTGCCCCTCCTCGCCGATGCGCCGGTCGTCGCCGACGCGCACGCCGTCGAAGTGGACCTGGGCGGTGGGCGAGCCCTTCATGCCCATCTTCTTCTCGGGCGCCGCCGCGCTGACCCCCTCGGCGTCGCCGGGCACCAGGAAGGCGGTGATCCCGCGCGGGCCCTCCTCGCCGGTGCGGGCCATGACGGTGTAGAAGTCGGCGATGCCGCCGTGGGTGATCCAGGCCTTGGTTCCCGTGATCACCCAGTCGTCGCCGTCCCGGACGGCCTTGGTGCGCAGGGAGGCCGCGTCGGAGCCGGAGGCGGGCTCGGAGAGGCAGTACGCCCCGAGCAGGCCGCCGCCGAGCATCGCGGGCAGGTGCTCGACCCGCTGCTCCTTGGTGCCGTAGGTGGCGAGCGCGTGGGAGGCGAGGGTGTGCACGCTGACGCCGAGGCCGACGGTGAGGCGGACCGCGGCCAGCTCCTCCAGGACCTGGAGGTAGACCTCGTACGGCTGCTCACCGCCGCCGTACTCGGCGCCGTAGGGCAGTCCGAGCAGGCCGGATTCGGACAGGAGGGCGAAGACCTCGCGCGGGAAGCGGCCGGCGTCCTCCTCCTCGGCCGCCTTCGGTGCGATCTCGCGCTGCGCTATGTCGCGGACGAGCGAGATCA
The DNA here is from genome assembly GCF_040678395.1 of Streptomyces sp. NPDC052687. Taxonomy (NCBI): domain Bacteria; kingdom Bacillati; phylum Actinomycetota; class Actinomycetes; order Kitasatosporales; family Streptomycetaceae; genus Streptomyces; species Streptomyces sp. NPDC052687. The sequence goes on from NZ_JBFATR010000036.1 coordinate 29,928, forward strand.
GGTCCCGGGCCTCGTCCGTGGGCAGTTGCCGGTCCACCGGCTGCGGGGCGTGGTCGGGCATGGCGACGCTCTCCTCCCGTGTCGGGCACATCGGCGGACGGGCGCCGTCGGGTGGGGCGGCTCCGCCGGTCGTACTGAGGGCCGGCCGCGGGGACGGGCTTCCGGGTCTCGGAAGTCGCTGACCAGCGGCTGTGCGCAGTGAGTATGCCCGATCGGCGCCTCCGCGTCACCGGTTAACGACCGCTCACTTCAAGAATTCCCGCGCGGCCCTCCCGGCAGTCCGCCCGGGCGGAAATTGGTCCGCACCATTGACCCAACTGGTCTAGTCCTCCTACGGTGTCGCATCACCGAGCGCGTTTTTCGCGTTCATGCCAACCGGCGTGCGTTCCCCTCTCCCCCACGAGGAGACACCCGATGCGAACTTCCCACCGTCCCCGCGCCCTGCCCCGGGCTCTCCGCTTCGTTCGAGCAGGCGGCACCCGGGCGCTCGTCGCCGCCGCCTGTACCACCGTCCTCGGCGCCGGACTCCTCGCGGGCGCGGGTGCCACCACCGCCACCGCCGCCCCCGAGGCGCAGGCCGCGGCCGGCTCCAAGGTCGTCGGCTACTTCACCGAATGGGGCACCTACGACCGCAAGTACCTGGTCAAGAACATCGACACCTCCGGCTCCGCGGCCAAGCTCACCCACATCAACTACGCCTTCGGCAACGTCTCCGGCGGCAAGTGCGTGATGGGCGACGCCTACGCGGCCACCGACCGCACCTACACCGCCGCCGAGTCCGTCGACGGCGTGGCCGACACCTGGGACCAGCCGCTGCGCGGCAACTTCAACCAGCTGCGCGAGCTGAAGAGGAAGCACCCCCACATCAAGGTGCTGTGGTCGTTCGGCGGCTGGACCTGGTCCGGCGGGTTCGGCGAGGCGGCGAAGAACCCGGCCGCGTTCGCCCAGTCCTGCTACGACCTGGTCGAGAACCCCAAGTGGGCGGACGTCTTCGACGGCATCGACATCGACTGGGAGTACCCGAACGCCTGCGGCGCCACCTGCGACACCAGCGGCCGGGCGGCGTACAAGAACCTCATGGCAGCGGTCCGCGCCAAGTTCGGGTCCGGCAACCTGGTCACCGCGGCGATCCCCGCGGACGCCACCACCGGCGGCAAGATCGACGCGGCGGACTACGCGGGCGCCGCGCAGTACGTGGACTGGTACAACCCGATGACGTACGACTACTTCGGCGCCTGGGACGCCACCGGCCCGACCGCCCCGCACTCGCCGCTGACCTCGTACTCCGGCATCCCGAAGGCGGCCAACCACACCTCGGCGACGATCGCGAAGCTCAAGGGCCTCGGCATCCCGGCCCAGAAGCTGCTGCTGGGCATCGGCTTCTACGGCCGCGGCTGGACCGGCGTCACCCAGTCCGCGCCCGGCGGCACCGCGACCGGCCCGGCGGCCGGTACGTACGAGCAGGGCATCGACGACTACAAGGTGCTGAGGACCAAGTGCCCGCCGACCGGCACCGTGGGCGGCACCGCGTACGCCAAGTGCGGCAGCGACTGGTGGAGTTACGACACCCCGGCCACCATCGCGACCAAGATGACGTACAAGAACCAACAGGGCCTCGGCGGCACCTTCTTCTGGGAGCTGAGCGGGGACACGGCGAACGGCGAGCTGATCAAGGCCATCAACTAGCCGGCCGCACGAGCGGGCACGAGGGGCGGCGGCCGGTCACCGGCCGTCGCCCTCAGCCGTCGCGGCGGGCGGGCCGCGGCGCCGGGTAGGCGGGGTCCAGTTCCTCGATGGCCCGCATGGCGCCGCCGAGCGTCTTGACCAGCAGCTCCCGCATGAGGTCGCGGGACAGGCCGGGCCGGTCGATCCAGTCGAGGGTGGCGCCCTCGACGCCGCACACCCAGCCGAGCAGCCCCATCCGTGCCAGCGGAGTGATCTCCCGGCGGCCGTACGCCCCTTCGGCGATGGTCGCGACGATCGCCTCGCGCACCCCGTCCCGGATGGCCTGCACCTCGGTGTCGAACCCGACGCCCCCGCTGACGACGGTGCGGTACGCCGCCTGGTTGTGCTCGGCGTAGCGCAGATAGCCGTCGACGGTGCGCTCCACCCGCTCCCGCGCGGGCAGTTCGATGCCGCTCGCCGCGAAGGTGACCAGGTCCGCTACGGAGTCCTGGACGATGGCCAGGTAGTAGCCGCGCTTGGACTGGAAGTAGTAGTAGATCAGTCCCTTGGCGACGTGGGCCTGGCGCGCGATGTCGTCCATCGACAGCGCGTCGTAGGAGGTGTCGGCGAACAGCTTCCGCCCGATGGCGATGAGTTCGGCGCGGCGCGCGGCGGAGCGCTCGGTTCCGCGCGCCCGGGGACGGACGGCGTCGCGCTGTTCACTGATCTTCACTTTCGACCCTGGTTCCAACGGGCGGCGGGACATCCGCAGTATGGCAGGTCGGGCCCGAGCGGTATGTGTCAGGTCACAGGGCGACTGTGCCGCGGGTCACAGCAGCCCGAGCTGCGTGATCAGCATGGCGACGACGGCCACCAGGACCCAGCCCATGACATGCTCGACGATCTCCGGGCCGTCGTCCTGGGGGCCGCCGGTGCGGACGCGGGTGGCGGTGAGCGAAGTGGCGGTCATGTATGTCTCGCTGATCTCGTGCGTACCGGGGACAGCGGTGGGCGTTCCCCACCGGTCTGTCCACCTTGCCACCGCGCGCGGCCTTTGCGGCCGAGACGTTGCTCACAGCCCCGGCCGCTCCCCCGGCGCCCCCGGTGCTCCCGGCTCGCGCCCGGGCGCTCCGGGGGCGCTCCCCGCGGGGCGCTCCCGCAGGTCTCAGCGCACGCCGACCGCCGCGAGCGCCGCCCGCTGGCGCGGGGTCGGACGGGCCGGGAAGTAGAGGTAGCAGACGCCGCCGGTGCCGGAGACGACCTTGCCGGAGGCGTTGTACCGCTTGGTCCGCAGCCAGATGTTCTCGAACTCCCGCCGCTTGTAGACCCGCCGCACCGCCTCGTTGCTCGGCGAGGCCGGGTCGTTGGCGATCACGTCGCCGTCGGCGGTGAAGCCGATCACCGTCATCAGGTGCCCGGCGGTGCCGTAGCCCGCGCCGGTCAGCTCCTCCTTCAGGAAGGACTGGGAGGTGATGGCCGGGATGCCCGCCGCGATCAGCGTCTCCAGCTCGGTGAGCGACGCCAGCCGGGTCACCACGCCCTGGAGACCCTTGAAGGTGGCCGCGTAGGCCGCGTTGAACGGCCAGTTGCCGCAGCCCGCGTACTGGTAGTCGTAGGTGTACCGGGCCGCGTGGCACACCTGCGGGTCGGCGTAGTCAGGGTCGACCCAGGACAGCTGCTCGGGGGTCAGCCGGCCGCCCCAGTACTCGATGATCATCTGCGAGGAGGTGGGGCTGCACCAGGCCTCGCCGCCGTTGTCGTACTCGGGGTACTGGCCGACGTGGATCTCCTGCGAGTAGCGCGGGACGGCCAGCTCCTGGGCGAGGCCCGGCGTGGAGGCGGGGACGGTGAACCGGTCGGGGATGTCGGAGCCCATGGCCCCCACCCGCCACACGGTCGGCGTGAGCCGGGTGCCGGGCCGCCGGTACAGGGTCAGGCGCAGCCGGTACGACACCAGGCGCAGCCCGGACGCCGGGGTGTCGATGGCGAAGGTGTCCGTCCAGACGCTGCTCTTGCCGTCGCCCTGGTCGTCGACCGAGGTGCGCCGGATGTCCTGGTCGCCGGCGGCCCAGCGGCCCATGACGTACCAGGGGGTGTCGGTGCCGTCGGAGTAGGTGCCCTTGAGCTCGATCTGGATCCAGGTGCCGTCCGGGGTGTGCGCGTTCCAGGACGGGACGGCCTCGGTGGCGGGCACGGAGAGGCGGTGGACGGGCGAGGTCCAGGTCGCGTACTCCCAGCGGGAGGTCTTCCCGGTGTGCGGGTCCTGGTAGTCGAGGGCGCCGAGGGGCGTGGCCAGTGCCAGGCCGGGACGGGCGCCGGCGACGGCGCGGGTGCCCTTGGCGGTGCCGGAGCGCCAGTCGGTGTACGTGGTCCAGGCGCGGTGGTCGATGGGGCGGGCCGGGGCCGCGGTGCGGGCCCCGCCGGCGGTCGTGGTGCTGTCGGCCAGGGCGGTGCCCGCGCCGCCGGTGACCGCGGCGACGACGGCCGCGGCCAGGACGGTTCGGCGGGACGGCTGTTCGGCTCTGCTCATGGGCGCGTGACTCCCAGGGGTGCGAGACGGGCAGGTCCTTGCACGGCTGTGGGGGGTTGTGTCCGCCAACTATGGACGCGCGTGGACCGCCCTGCCAGCACTTCGGGGCATGCCACGCCCACAAATATTGGTCGACACCTCTGACGGACCCGGTCGGCCCCATGGCCGGGCCTGCGGACGGCTTCGGTCGACTCCGGTCGGCTCCGGTCGGCCTGCGGACGGCTCGGGTCGGCCTGCGGACGGCTCGGGTGGGTCTGCGGATGGCCCGCGGACGGCTCCGGCCGGTGCCGCCGGCGGCCCGGCCCCGGCGGCGCGGGATGATGGGCACGTGTCCCACCCCCTGAACGACCTCGCCCGCGCCCTGCGCCGTCTGCCGCCCTCCTGCGGCCCGGTCCGTCTCGTCGGCGTCGACGGGCACGCGGGCTCGGGGAAGTCCACCTTCGCCGGGCGGCTGGCCGCCGCGCTCGGCGGGGCCCCGGTGCTGCACCTGGACGACATCGCGAGCCACGAGGAGCTGTTCGACTGGACGGAGCGGCTGCTGGACCAGGTGATCGAGCCGCTGCGCCGCGGGGCCACCGCCCGCTACGCCCCCTACGACTGGCGCGCCCGCCGCTTCGGCCCGCCGCGCCCGCTGCCGCCCGCCCCGGTGACGCTGATCGAGGGCGTGGGCGCCGGACGCCGCGCGCTGCGCCCGTTCCTGGCGCGCCTGCTGTGGATGGAGCTGCCCCGCGAGGAGTCGTGGGCGCGGGGCCGCTCGCGGGACGGGGTGGAGCAGCGGGAGTTCTGGGACGGCTGGGTTCAGGCGGAACGGCGGCATTTCGCCGACGACCCCTCACGGCCGTACGCCGACCTCCTGGTGCGTCAGGTGACAGCGGGGTACGAGGTGCTTCCGGGGCCGGTGAGACGGCCGGGCGGGGACCAGCACGTGACGCTCAGTGATGGTTCGTCTTCGATGTGGTGAACCTGTGAAGACCCTTGCGTGCGAACTTGGCCGAGTGCTCCAACTCGGCTTGACCCAGGGGTCGTACAGGACTTACGTTCTCAATGTGCGGCCAACGGAGCCGCCGAAAAGACGCGAAGCCCCCGGTTGTTCCCCCGTGACCGGGGGCTTCGTTCTGCCCATATCGCCTTTTCCGGCCCCGGCGCGCTCCGGTTCGCTCACCCTCGGTCACCACGTGGTGTGCGCCCCCTCTGCTCCCACCTCGCCGAACGTGCCCTGCGGCGCCCTACGGCAGGCCCCCGGCCCGCGGGTACGATGCCCACTGTCGCAACTCCGGTCCGCTGCACAGCGGTTCGACCGAGCGGCCGCCGGGTGACGGCCCGGCGGTGAACCAGCGGGGGCACGGTTTGTGGGGGGACGTGATGGACTTCGCCGCGCAGGGCCCCGAGGCCCCGGCCGACCTCGCCTGGCTGCGAGGCGTGGACGCCTACACCATGGGCGCCTATCCGCAGGCGGAGGAGGAGTTCCGGACCGCGGTGCGCCTCGACCCCTCGATGGCCGACGGCTGGCTGGGGCTGCACGCGCTGCGCGTCGACACCACCACCGCCCTGCTGCGGATGTTCCGCCACCGGGACCGCTTCGGCGAGCAGCGCGCCCGCCACCGGCGCACCCTCAACTCCTGGTACTGGCTGGGCTGGTGGGTGCAGCCGGTACTGGAGAGCCCTCGCGATCTGCTGCTCGCGCACGCCTCGCACTGGCTGGACGGCCGGCACGTCCCCGAGCTGGACCGGGCGCTCGCCGGACTGCCACCGGTCGACACCGATCCGCAGGTGCGTTTCCTGCACGCCTGCCGGGCCTATCTGGTGAAGGACTGGGAGCAGTTGGTCCGGCACACCGACCCGCTGCTCGATGATCCGCTGCTCGGTATCGAGGCGGGCCTGTTCGGCGGCATGGCCCGGGTCCGGCTGGAGATGTACGGGCAGGCCGAGCCCCTGCTGTCCACCGCCCTGATGCGCTGCCGCAGCGAGCAGCCCCAGCGCAAGGAGCTGCGCTACTGGCTGGCGCGGGCGCACGAGGGCACCGGCCGCTCGGCGGCCGCGCTCCCCCTGTACCGGGCGGTGCACCGCGTCGACCCCGCCTTCATGGACACCTCCGCGCGGCTCGCCGCCATCGCCGAGGGCGACGGGTACGACGAGAGCGACGGCCTCACCGCGTTCAGCCTCTCCGGCGCCGGTCCGGACGGCCTCGACGGCACCGACGGACTCGATCCCCTCTACGGCACCGAGGACCGGAACCTGAAGCTGTCCGACCCCGGGCCGCCGCCCGCCGGTCCGCTGCCGTCGGTGGGCGATCCGGCGGTGCGCGAGAAGACGGTGCTGTCCGTGCAGCCGCTGCCGACCGGGCCCACGGACCCCGACCTCCTCGAGGAGGCGCTCGCCGAGCTGGAGCGCATGGTGGGCCTGGAGCCGGTGAAACGCCAGGTCAAGGCGCTGTCGGCCCAGCTCAACATGGCGCGGTTGCGGGCCGGTCAAGGGCTGCCCGTCCAGCCGCCCAAGCGGCACTTCGTCTTCTCCGGCCCGTCCGGCACCGGCAAGACCACGGTCGCCCGCATCCTCGGCCGGGTCTTCTACGCGCTCGGCCTGCTCGGCGGCGACCATCTGGTGGAGGCCCAGCGCGCCGACCTGGTCGGCGAGTACCTGGGGCAGACGGCCGTGAAGGCCAACGAGCTGATCGACTCCGCGCTCGGCGGGGTCCTCTTCGTCGACGAGGCGTACGCGCTCTCCAACTCCGGCTACGGCAAGGGCGACGCGTACGGCGACGAGGCGCTGCAGGTGCTGCTGAAGCGGGCCGAGGACAACCGCGACCACCTGGTGGTGATCCTGGCCGGCTACCCGGAGGGCATGGACCGGCTGCTCGCCGCCAACCCCGGTCTCTCCTCACGTTTCACCACCCGGGTCGACTTCCCCTCGTACCGGCCGGCGGAGCTGACCGCGATCGGCGAGGTGCTGGCCGCGGAGAACGGCGACGTGTGGGACGAGGAGTCGCTGGAGGAGCTGCGGTCGATCGCCGGGCACGTGGTGGACCAGGGCTGGATCGACGAGCTGGGCAACGGGCGGTTCCTGCGGACGCTGTACGAGAAGAGCTGCGCGTACCGCGATCTGCGGCTGTCCACGTATCCGGGGACGCTGACCCGGGAGGACCTGGCGACCCTGCGCCTGCCGGACCTGATGCAGGCGTACGGCGAGGTGCTGTCCGGGCGGGGGCCGCAGGATCCGTCGGCGCTGTGACGCGCCCGGCGGCCGCCCCCGCGGGCCGTCAGACGATCAGCAGCCCTCCGCCCCGCCCGCGGACCGCCAGACGATCAGCAGCCCTCCGCCCCGCCTGCCGACCGCCAGGCGATCAGCGCCCTGCCGCCCCGCCCGCGCCACACCACATGGCGCGGGCGTGCGGCCGGGTGCCGAGTCTGCCGCGGTCGGTCCGGCGTCCGGGCCGCTCGTCAGGCGGTGAGCACCTCCTCGCCCGACCGCGGTACGGACCCCGACCGCGGTTCGGTCACCGTCGGCACGGGCTCGCGGTGCGCCGGGTCGCGCACCTCCCCGACCAGCAGTTCCAGGACGTCCTCCAGGGCCACCAGGCCCAGCACCCGGCCGGAGGCGTCGGCCACCTGGGCGAGGTGGGTGGCGGCGCGGCGCATCACGGTCAGGGCGTCGTCCAGGGGCAGTTCGGGGCGCAGGGTCGTCATCGGGCGCCACAGCTGCTGCGGCACCGCGCGGTCGGAGTCCTCCAGGTCGAGGACGTCCTTCACGTGCAGATAGCCCATGAAGGCACCGGTGTCCGCGGCCACCGGGAACCGGGAGTAGCCGGTGCGCGCGGTCAGCTCGACGATCCGGCCGGGGGTGACCGACGGGTCCACCGTCACCAGCGACTCCCGCGTCAGCAGGACGTCCGTCACCGGGCGCGAGCCCAGCTCCAGGGCGTCCTCCAGACGTTCGGCCTCCTCCGGGTCGAGCAGTCCGGCCTGGCCGGAGTCCTCCACCAGCCGGTTGAGCTGTTCGCTGGTGAAGACGGCCTCCACCTCGTCCTTCGGCTCGACGCGGAACAGCCGCAGCACGCCCTGCGCGCAGGCGCCGAGGGCCACGGTGATCGGCCGGCACAGCCGGGCGAAGGCGACCAGTCCGGGGCTCAGCCACAGCGCGGCCTTCTCCGGGGCGGCCATCGCCAGGTTCTTCGGGACCATCTCGCCGATGACGAGGTGGAAGAAGACGACGGTGGCCAGCGCGATGACGTAGCCCAGCGGGTGGATCATCGCGTGCGGCAGATGGATCCACGCGAAGAACGGCTCCAGCAGATGCGCGACCGTCGGTTCGGCGACCGCGCCCAGCGTCAGCGAGCAGACGGTGATCCCGAACTGGGCGGCGGCCATCATCTGCGGCAGCCGCTCCAGGCCGTAGAGCACCTGGCGGGCGCGGGCCGTGCCGAGCGGTTCGATCTGGCTGCGGCGCACGGAGACCAGCGCGAACTCGGCGCCGACGAAGAAGCCGTTGGCGAGCACGAGCAGCGCGGCGAAGAGCAGTTGGAGCACGCTCATCGGGCGGCCTCCAGGGCGGGGGCGGTGCGCACCAGGCGGACGCGCTCGGCGCGGTAGTGGCCGACCTGGCGCACGGCCAGGCGCCAGCCGGGCAGCTCCGCCCGGTCGCCGACGGCCGGGATCCGGCCGAGCAGGTCGGCGACGAGCCCGGCGACCGTCTCGTACGGCCCCTCGGGGACCTCCAGGCCGATCCGCTGCAGGGTGTCGACCCGGCAGCTGCCGTCGACGTCCCAGGCGGGCCTGCCGTCCTCGGACGGGGCGGGGGCCAGGTCGGGTGCCGCGTCGAGGACGTCGTCGTGTTCGTCGCGGACCTCGCCGACGATCTCCTCGACGATGTCCTCGAGGGTCACGACCCCGGCGGTGCCGCCGTACTCGTCGACGACCACCGCGATGGGCTGCTCGCTGCGCAGCCGGGCGAGCAGCGGCCGCACGGGCAGCGTCTCGGGGATCAGCAGGGCCGGCCGGGCGATCCGGGACACCGGGGTGCGCAGCCGCTCGTGGGCGGGTATCGCCAGGGCGTCCTTGAGATGGGCCATGCCGACGACCTCGTCGATCCGCTCCCGGTAGACGGGGAAGCGGGACAGGCCGGTGGCGCGGGTCAGGTTGACGACGTCCTCGGCGGTCGCCGACGACTGGAGGGCGCTGACCTTCACGCGCGGGGTCATCACATGCTGCGCGGTCAGCTCGCCCAGCGACAGCGTCCGGACGAAGAGGTCGGCGGTGTCCTGTTCCAGGGCGCCGGCCTCGGCCGAGTGCCGGGCCAGGGAGACCAGCTCGCCCGGCGTGCGGGCGGAGGCCAGCTCCTCGGCGGGCTCGAAGCCCAGGGCGCGCACCAGCCGGTTGGCGACGCCGTTCAGGGCGGCGATCACCGGGCGGAACAGGCGGGCGAAGGCGTGCTGCGGGCCGGCGACGAAGCGCGCGACCTGCAGGGGGCGGGACACCGCCCAGTTCTTGGGGACCAGTTCGCCGACCACCATCTGCACGGCGGAGGCCAGCAGCATGCCGATCACCACGGACACGCCGGACACCGCGCCGTCGGGGATGCCGACGGCCGTGAGCGGTCCGTCGAGCAGCTGGGCGAGGGCCGGTTCGGCGAGCATGCCGACGATCAGGGAGGTGATCGTGATGCCGAGCTGGGTGCCGGAGAGCTGGAAGGACAGCTCCTTCAGGGAGGCGACCACCCTGAGGGCCCGTCGGTCGCCTTCGGCGGCGGCCTTCTCGGCCTCCGGGCGCTCGACCGTCACCAGGCCGAACTCGGCGGCCACGAAGAAGCCGTTGGCGAGGATCAGCAGGAACGCGGCTGCCAGGAGCAGCAGGGGGATGGTCATGATGCCGCCGCCTCCGCACGGGCGCGGGCCTCGGGGAGGCGGTCCGCGCTATGTCGGCAGGGGGCGGCGCAGGTACTACAGGACGATCCGTCCATCGCCGGAGAGGGTCACTCCTCGGGTAGCAGGAACCCCTGGCGCGCCGGGGGCACGACAGGGGCGGAGGCGCAGGGAACGCGCCTCCGCCTCACAGATTAATCAAGACAGGGGGTGGTACGGCAGGGTGAGCTCCCCCGGTTGTGCCCCCGAGTCGCCCCCGGTCCGCCCCTGAGGCGGCCCGGAGCAGGCGCGGGGCGGTCCCGGGTGGCAGGCCCCCGGTCAGCCTTGCTGCCGGCCGGTGCGGGCCTCGACGAGGGCTCTCAGGGTGCGGGCGTGGGCGATGGCCTGCTCCTTGCCGATGCCCGGCTGGATGCCGATGACGGGCAGGCTGGTGCCGTCGCTCAGGTCGAGGAACGCCCACGGGTCACCGACCCGCAGGTTGACCTGGATGATCTCCGCCCACTCCAGCCGGCGGACGCTGCCGAAGTTGACGACCGTCACACCGGACTCCTCGGCGACGACCTTGGGCCGCGCCAGCCGCAGCAGCACCCAGGCCAGCAGGGCGGCGGTGAAGACGAAGCTCAGCTTCTCGGCCGGGCTGAGACGCTCCAGCAGCAGCGCGACCAGCGACACCGTGACGAAGATCGCGGCGGCGGCGGTGAGCAGGACGGCCCGGGTCCGGGTGGGCCGGAAGGTGACGGGAAGCTCGGGCAGGGGTGCGGGTTCCGACATCGTGCGCGCCTTCGTCAGAGCCGGCAGGCGTGGATGGCCGTGGTCAGGATGGCCCGCGCCCCGATGGCGTACAGGTCGTCCATGATCCGCTGGGCGTCCTTGGCGGGCACCATCGCGCGGACCGCGACCCAGCCCTCGTTGTGCAGCGGGGAGATGGTCGGCGACTCCAGGCCCGGGGTGAGGGCGACGGCCTTCTCCAGCTGCTCGACCCGGCAGTCGTAGTCCATCATCACGTACGTCCGGGCGACCAGGACGCCCTGGAGGCGGCGCAGGAACTGCTGCACCTTCTCCTCCTCGGCGTCGGCGCCGGTGCGCCGGATGACGACGGCCTCGGACTGCATGATCGGCTCGCCGATGACCTCCAGGCCGGCGTTGCGCAGCGAGGTGCCGGTCTCCACGACGTCCGCGATGACCTCGGCGACGCCGAGTTCGATGGCGGTCTCGACGGCGCCGTCGAGGTGGACGACGGAGGCGTCGATGCCGTTGTCGGCGAGGTGCTTGGCGACGATGCCCTCGTAGGAGGTGGCGACCGTCATCCCGCTCAGGTCCTCGACGCCGTTCGCCGTGCCCGGCTTGGTGGCGTAGCGGAAGGTGGAGCGGGCGAAGCCCAGCGGCAGGATCTCCTCGGCGTTGGCACCGGAGTCGATCAGCAGGTCGCGGCCGGTGATGCCGATGTCGAGCTTGCCGGAGGAGACGTAGATCGCGATGTCGCGGGGGCGGAGGTAGAAGAACTCGACCTCGTTGCCCGGGTCGACGATCCGCAGTTCCTTGGACTCGCGTCGCTGCTGGTAGCCGGCCTCATGCAGCATCTCCGCCGCAGGGCCGGAGAGTGAACCCTTGTTGGGAACGGCGATGCGCAGCATGAGGTCGGCTTCCTTTGCGTGGTGTGTTACGGGAACGGGTGCGGGGTGCTTACAGGTGGGCGTAGACGTCGTCGAGGGAGATGCCGCGGGCGACCATCATCACCTGGACGTGGTACAGCAGCTGCGAGATCTCCTCGGCGGCCGCCTCCTTGCCCTCGTACTCGGCGGCCATCCAGACCTCCGCGGCCTCTTCGACGACCTTCTTGCCGATGGCATGGACGCCCTTCTCCACCAGTTCCGCGGTGCGGGAGGTGGCGGGATCGCCGTGGGCGGCCTTGTGCTGGAGCTCGGTGAAGAGCTCCTCGAACGTCTTCTTGGACATGGTGGTCCTTACCCTACGCGGTTCCCGGCACCGCTCAGCGCCACGGTTCGGATACTGAACGCAGGGTGGCCGCGGTGGCGACCGCCGCGGTGACCGCCTCGTGCCCCTTGTCCTCGCTGGAGCCGTCCAGGCCGGCCCGGTCCAGGGCCTGCTCCTCGGTGTCGCAGGTGAGCACGCCGAAGCCGACGGGGACGCCGGTGTCGACGGAGACCTGGGTGAGGCCCTGGGTGACGCCCTGGCAGACGTAGTCGAAGTGCGGGGTGCCGCCGCGGATGACGACACCCAGGGCGACGATCGCGTCGTAGCCGCGTCCGGCGAGCACCTTGGCGACCACGGGCAGCTCCCAGCTGCCGGGGACCCTGAGCAGGGTCGGCTCGTCGATGCCCAGGTCGTGCAGGGCGCGCAGGGCTCCGTCCACCAGGCCGTCCATCACCTTCTCGTGCCACTGCGCCGCGATCACGGCGACCCGCAGGTCACCCACATTGCGTACGGACAGCTCCGGTGCGCCCTTGCCGCTCACGTTCTCGCCTCTCCTCGGTGTTCCTGGGGTGTTCGCTTACTGGTCGCCGCAGGTGGCCGGCACCGCGGGGGTGTCCAGCCAGGGCAGGTCGTGGCCCATGCGGTCGCGCTTGGTGCGCAGGTAGCGGAGGTTGTGCTCGCCCGCGGTCACGGGCATGGGCTCGCGTGCGACGACCTCGATGCCGTGGCGGACGAGGGCGTCGGACTTCTCCGGGTTGTTGGTCATCAGGCGCACGCTGCGCACGCCGAGGTCCGTCAGGATCCGGGCGCCGGCGCCGTAGTCGCGGGCGTCGGCGGGCAGGCCCAGCTCCAGGTTGGCGTCGAGGGTGTCGCGGCCGCGCTCCTGGAGTTCGTAGGCGCGCAGCTTGGACAGCAGGCCGATGCCGCGGCCCTCGTGCCCGCGCAGGTAGACCACCACGCCCCGGCCGGCGGCCTGGATGCGCTCCAGGGAGGCGTCCAGCTGCGGGCCGCAGTCGCAGCGCAGGGAGTGGAAGACGTCGCCGGTGAGGCATTCGGAGTGCATCCGGACCAGGACGTCACGGCCGTCGCCGATCTCGCCGTGGACGAGGGCGACGTGCTCGACGCCGTCGACGGTGGAGCGGTAGCCGTACGCGGTGAAGGTGCCGTGCCGGGTCGGCAGGTGGACCTCGGCCTCGCGGCGGACGGTGGGCTCGGACGGGGGTGCGCCCTGCTCGAGCGGAGTCGAGAGCTCGGGGGAGCGGCGGTAGGCGATCAGGTCCTCGATGGAGATGATCGTCAGGCCGTGCTTGCGGGCGAACGGGATCAGCTCGGGCAGCCGCAGCATCCGGCCGTCCTCGCCGGCGATCTCCACGATGGCGCCGGCCGGGCGCAGGCCCGCGAGCCGGGCGAGGTCGACGGCGGCCTCGGTGTGGCCGTCGCGGGTCAGGACGCCGCCGGGCTGGGCGCGCAGCGGGAAGACGTGGCCGGGGCGGACGAAGTCGGACGGCTCGGCGGTGCCGGTCGCCAGCAGCTGGAGGGTGGTGGCGCGGTCGGGGGCCGAGATGCCGGTGGTGACGCCGTGCTCGGCGGAGGCGTCGACGGAGACGGTGAACGCGGTCTTCATCGACTCGGTGTTGTCCGCGACCATCTGCGGGAGCCGCAGCCGGTCGAGTTCGTCGCCCTCCATGGGTGCGCAGATCAGGCCGCGGCACTCGCTCATCATGAACGCGACGATCTCGGGGGTGGCCTTCTCGGCGGCGATGACGAGGTCGCCCTCGTTCTCGCGGTCCTCGTCGTCGACGACCACGACCGGGCGGCCGGCGGCGATGTCGGCGATGGCCTGCTCGATCGGGTCGAGGACGAGGTCCTCGGTGCCGTCGGTGCCGTACAGCAGGGGGGCGGTGGTCATGCCGGGGCTCCTTCCGGGACGGGCCGGCCCGCCCGGCGGGAGCGCAGCCACCAGTCGCGCAGGCCCCACAGGACGAGCGCGCCGTAGATGACGTAGACGAAGCCGGAGAAGGCGTAGCCGTTGGCGAAGTTGAGGGGGACGCCGACCAGGTCGACGAGCAGCCAGGCGAACCAGAACTCGACCATGCCGCGCGCCTGGGCGTACATGGCGACGACGGTGCCGACGAAGATGTAGGCGTCGGGCCAGGGGTCCCAGGACAGTTTCGGGTAAGCCGTGAAGAACAGGGCGACCGCGACGGTGCCGGCGGCGGCCGCGGCGATCATCGCGAGGCGCTCGCGCCAGGTGGCGAACCGGACGGCGATCTGCCCGTCGCCGGAGCCCTTCCTGCCGCGGCTCCACTGCCACCAGCCCCACAGCGCGACGGCCATCACGACGGCCTGCTTGCCGGCGCTGCCGGTGAGGTGGCCGAAGAAGGCCCCGAAGAGGATGATCCCGGACAGGAACTGCACCGGCCAGGTCCACAGCGAGCGCCGCCAGCCGAGGGCGAGGGCGGCCAGGCCGAAGGTGTTGCCGACCATGTCGGACCAGATGACGTGCTGGCCGAAGAGGGTGAAGGCCTCGGAGTTGAGCGCGTTCACTGCGCGGCCCCCCGGGTGCCGAGCAGCCGCTCGACGTACTTGGCGATCACGTCCACTTCCAGGTTGACCGGGTCGCCGGGCTGCTTGATGCCGAGCGTGGTCAGGGCGAGGGTGGTCGGGATGAGGCTGACGGTGAAGTGGTCGTCACCGGCCTCGACGACGGTGAGGCTGATGCCGTCGACGGTGATGGAGCCCTTCTCTACGACGTAGCGGGCGAGGTCGCCGGGGAGGGAGATCCTCACGATCTCCCAGTGCTCGGAGGGGGTGCGTTCGAGGATCGTGCCGGTGCCGTCGACGTGGCCCTGCACGATGTGGCCGCCGAGGCGGTCGCCGACGGCGGTGGGCCGTTCGAGGTTGACGCGGGAGCCGGGGGTGAGGACGCCCAGGCTGGAGCGCTTGAGGGTCTCGGCCATGACGTCGGCGGTGAACTCGTCGCCCTCGTGATCGACGACCGTGAGGCAGACGCCGTTGACGGCGATGGAGTCACCGTGCTTCGCGCCCTCGGTGACGAGGGGGCCGCGCAGGCGGAAGCGACAGGCGTCGCCGAGGGTCTCGACGGCGGTGACCTCGCCCAGCTCTTCGACGATTCCGGTGAACACTTCCCGGGTCCTCCTGCCTCTTCGGGCACGGACTCCGGGGCTGTCGATGACGACAGAAAGGACGAGCGGGGACACCGGGAGCGACGCCGAGGAGACCCGTCCCGGCAAGGGGACGCGTCCCTGTGGCGGCACGCACGCATGCCCGCCCGCCGCGCACTGCCTCCCATCCGGACTTTAACCGTCGGTCCAGGAATTTCACCTGGTCAACCGGCCGCTGGAGGCGACCGGGTCGCGGACTGTAACCGCCGGTTCGGACTTTCACCGACCCCGGAGTGCGCTGCTTCTGGTACAGGGCCAGTGTGCCACGGCCGGTCGTCGTCCATACGGGAGGGCGGTGTGGGGTGGCTCACAAGACCCCCGGTGCGGCCCAACTCGGGCCCACGGGCGGACGCTTGAGATTGGTCCATACCTATTGACGCTCTGGTCTAGTCCTCTCTAGGGTCTGCGCAACTTCCGTGGAGAGGAACCGACTGTGCTGTCCCCCTCGCCTCACCGGGCCAGACCCGCCCTGCTCGCGGCCGCCGGGGCCGTCGCGGGTCTGCTGCTCGCCGGCCTCCCGGCGACCGTCTCGCACGCCGCCGACCAGGAGTCCTGTCGCCCCGACGGCCTCTACAAGACCCCCGGCGTCGACGTCCCGTACTGCTCGGTCTACGACGCCGAGGGCCGGGAGAAGATGGGCGCCGACCACCAGCGCCGGGTGATCGGCTACTTCACCGGCTGGCGTACCGGCAAGGACGGCACGCCCGCGTACCTCGCCCCGGACATCCCCTGGGACAAGGTCACCCACCTCAACTACGCCTTCGCCCACATCGACGCGAACCACAAGATCTCCGTCGGCACGGACGGGCCGGCCAACGCGGCCACCGGCATGACCTGGCCGGGCGTCGCCGGGGCGGAGATGGACCCGCAGTTCCCGTACAAGGGTCACTTCAACCTGCTGAACAAGTTCAAGAAGCAGCACCCGGACGTGAAGACGCTGATCTCGGTGGGCGGCTGGGCGGAGACCGGCGGCTACTTCGACGACAGCGGCAAGCGGGTGAACTCGGGCGGCTTCTACGCGATGGCCACCCATGCCGACGGCTCGGTCAACCAGGCCGGCATCGACACCTTCGCGGACTCGGCGGTCGCCTTCATCCGCAAGTACGGCTTCAACGGCGTCGACATCGACTACGAGTACCCGACGACCATGAAGGACGCCGGCAACCCGCTCGACTGGTCCTTCGCCAACCCCCGCCGGGCAGGCCTGGTCAAGGGATACGCGGCCCTGATGAAGACGCTGCGCGAGAAGCTGGACCGCGCGGGCGCGGCCGACGGCAAGCACTACCTGCTCTCGGTGGCGGCGCCCTCCTCCGGCTACCTGCTGCGCGGCATGGAGACCTTCCAGGTCCAGAAGTACCTGGACTACGTCAACATCATGTCGTACGACCTGCACGGCGCCTGGAACGAGTACGTCGGGCCGAACGCCTCCCTCTTCGACGACGGCAAGGACGCCGAGCTGGCGGCGGCGAACGTCTACGGCAGCCAGCAGTACGGCGGCATCGGCTACCTCAACACCGACTGGGCCTACCACTACTTCCGCGGCTCGATGCCGGCCGGCCGCAT
The DNA here is from genome assembly GCF_040678395.1 of Streptomyces sp. NPDC052687. Classification (NCBI taxonomy): domain Bacteria; kingdom Bacillati; phylum Actinomycetota; class Actinomycetes; order Kitasatosporales; family Streptomycetaceae; genus Streptomyces; species Streptomyces sp. NPDC052687. Next base: position 46,660 of record NZ_JBFATR010000036.1, read on the forward strand.
CAACATCGGCCTGCCCTACTACACGCGCGGCCACAAGAACGTGCAGGGCGGCACGGACGGCCTGTGGGGCAAGGCGGCGGCGACCACCTGCCCGGCCGGCTCCGGGCTGACCAAGTGCGGTGACGGCGCCGTCGGCATCGACAACCTGTGGCACGACAAGGACGACAACGGCAAGGAGTCCCCGGCCGGTTCCAACCCGATGTGGCACGCCAAGAACCTGGAGAAGGGCATCGTCGGGGACTACGTGACCAAGTACGGCTTCCCCGCCGACACCAAGCTCACCGGCACCTACGCCCGCAAGTACGACTCCACGCTGGTCGCGCCGTGGCTGTGGAACGCCGAGAAGAAGGTCTTCCTGTCCACCGAGGACGAGCAGTCGGTGGCCGCCAAGGCCGACTACGTCGTCGACCGCGGCATCGGCGGCACGATGGTGTGGGAGCTGGCGGGCGACTACGACTGGAACGCGGCCAAGGGCCAGTACGAGGCCGGTGACACGCTGACCTCGCTGATGTACGAGAAGTTCAAGTCGGCCCGCCCGTACGGCGCGAAGGTCTCGAACAAGGCGCTGCCCACCAAGGCGGTGAACATCGGCGTGGAGTTCGGTGAGTTCAAGCTCGGCGACTCCAACTACCCGATCACCCCCAAGGTGAAGATCACCAACAATACGAAGACGACCCTGCCGGGCGGCACGGAGTTCCAGTTCGACTACTCCACCGCGGCCCCGGGCAACGCCTCCGACCAGTCGGGCTTCGGCACGAAGGTGATCAGCAGCGACCACACGGGGAACAACGTCGGCGGGCTGAAGGGCGACTTCCACCGCGTCTCGCTGAAGCTGCCGGCCTGGCAGTCGCTGGCGCCCGGCGCGTCGGTGGAGCTGTCCTTCAACTACTACCTGCCGGTGTCCACCCCGTGGAACTGGACGGTGAACATCGCGGGCACCACCTACGCCCTCGCCGGGGACCTGGCGCGCGGCACCACGCTGGTGGAGCCGGGCTCGGGCACCTCGCCCACGCCGGACCCGACGAACCCCACGCCGACGCCGACCCCGACGCCCGGCGCGTGCACCGCGCCCGCGTGGAACGCGACCTCCGAGTACGGCGGTGGTTCGACCGTGTCCCACAAGGGGCACTCGTGGAAGGCCAAGTGGTGGACGAAGGGCGAGGAGCCCGGCACCACCGGCGAATGGGGGGTCTGGCAGGACCTCGGCGCCTGCTGACCCCGAGCGGACCGGCCCGGCGGCGGTGACGACGGCCCTTGCCCGCCGCCGGGTCTCTCCATCTCTCCGCGTCCTTCTCCCCCCTCTCCCTGCGCGCACCGCGCCCCCGCACCCTGCCGGAGCACCGCTCTGGCAGGGTGACCGGTATGACGACCGCGAGCACCGACGAGACCGCCGACGAGTTCGAACGCCACCGCTCCCGGCTGTTCGGCCTCGCCTACCGGCTGCTGGGCTCCGCCGAGGAGGCGGAGGACGCCGTCCAGGACGCCTACCTGCGCTACAGCGGCTCCGACCGCACGCGGATCGAACACCCGGCGGCCTGGCTCGCCAAGGCCGTCACCAACCTCTGCCTCACCCGGCTGACCTCGGCGCGCGCCCGGCGGGAGCGGTACGTCGGCGCCTGGCTGCCGGAACCCGTGATCACCTCCGACGGCACGCTCGGGCCCCTGGAATCGGCCGAGCAGCGGGACGCCGTGTCGCTGGCGATGCTGGTCCTGCTGGAACGGCTCACGCCGACCGAGCGGGCGGTGTACGTGCTGCGGGAGGCGTTCGGATACGGCCACCGGGAGATCGCCGAGGTCCTGGAACTGGGCGGGGCCAACTGCCGTCAGCTCTACCGGCGGGCCGTCCAGCGGGTCGGCGAGGCGCGGTCGCGGTTCGAGCCGGCCCCCGAGCGGCAGCGGGAACTGGTCGCCTCCTTCCTCGCCGCCGCGCGCGACGGCGATCTCGCGGGCCTGGAGAAGCTGCTCGCGGCCGAGGTGACCTGGACCAGCGACGGCGGCGGCAAGGTCAGCGCGGCCCGCCGGCCGGTGCACGGCCGGGACAAGGTGTGCCGGCTCGTGCTCGGCGGAGCCGAGCGGTTCGCGGCCGGCCTGGAGTACACGGCGATCGAGGTCAACGGCGGGGTGGGGCTGGCCGCGTGGGCCGGCGGCAGGCTCGCCGCGGTCGTCTCCTTCGAGCTGCGGGGCGAGTCCATCACGCAGGTGCGGGTCGTGGTGAACCCGGACAAACTGGGTTTCGTCCGGCGTCAGCTGGCGGAGGCGTAGACCGGCGCGGCACGGCACGGCCTGCGCGGTCGTGTCCGACGGCTGCCGGCCACGGCACGTCACGTTCGCGACGCCTGTCCGGTCTCCCTTGACGCAGGGCGTTCCGTCCGGGACCGCCCCTCGCCCGAAAGGACCGAACGACATGACCACGATCCTGGTGACCGGCGGCACCGGAACCCTCGGCCGGCTCGTCACCGAGCGGCTGCGGGCGGACGGGCACGACACGCGGGTCCTCAGCCGGCACGCCCAGCCGTACGCCGTCGATCTGCGGACGGGCGGCGGCGCGCTGGACGCGGCCGTCGCGGACGTGGACACGGTCGTGCACTGCGCGAGCAGCCCGCGCGGCGGCGACGAGCAGGCGGCCCGCCATCTCGTCGACGCGGCGCGGCGGGCCGGGGTGCGGCATCTGGTCCACATCTCGATCGTCGGCGTCGACCGGGTGCCGCTCGGCTACTACCGCACCAAGCTGGCGGTGGAGCGGCTGATCGAGGAGTCGGGGCTCGGCTGGACCGTGCTGCGGACGACCCAGTTCCACGACCTGCTGCTCCAGCTGTTCCAGACCCTCGCCAAGCCGCCGGTGATGCCCGTGCCGGCGCGGGTGGCGGACCAGCCGATCGACGTGGCCGAGGTCGCCGGCCGGCTGGTCGAACTCGCCCTCGGCGAGCCGGCCGGACGAGCGCAGGACATGGGCGGCCCCGAGATCCGTTCCCTGGAGTCACTGGCCCGCGCCTACCTGACGGCGACGGGCCGCCGGCGGCCCCTGATCCGCGTCCCCCTGTGGGGCCCCACCTACCGCGCCTTCCGCACAGGCGGCCACCTGACTGCGGATCGGGCCGTGGGGAAGGGCACTTTCGAGGAGTTCCTGAGGGCCCGGTCGGGCGGGGGTGGGGTGGGGCGTTGACGGACGGCGTGGGGAGCGCGCGCCGGGTCGCGGGGCGCGGCCCCGCATGTCGCCCGCCCGCCCCAGCCCGGCGCACGCGGGTCATCTCTCCGGGGGTGCGAACAGTTCGTCCTGGGCGGTGTCGCGTGCTGTCAGGAGTGCGCCGCGCAGGACGGCGCCGCCGCCCAGGCCGCTCGGGCGTACCTCGGTGACCAGCGGGGACATGCGCCGGACTCGTGCTTCCACGCGCGCGGCGAGCGGCGCCTGGCCGGCCTGGCCGATCTCTCCGCCCAGCACCACGCACCCGGGATCCAGGACGGCCGCCACGGAGGCGACGCCGACGGCGAGCCGGTCGGCGAGCGCGTCGAGGAACCGGTCGGCGGGCCGGCCCGCTCCCCCGTCCGCGGGACGGCCGCCGCCGCTGCCGGATCCGGTGGCGGGGTCGCCGCCGGGTGGCGTCCCGGCGCCCTCGCCCGCCGGGCCGCCGGAGGCATCCCGTACCGCCGCCGCCACCAGGTCCGCCGCCCACGGGCCCGCGCCGGTCCGCGGCGCGGTCACGCCGCAGTGCGCGGCCAGGTCTTCGACGGCGGCGGCGCCCGCCAGGGAGTGGAAGCCGCCCGCGCAGTCGGTGGCCGAGGGCAGGCCGGTGGTTCCCGGCACGGGCAGGAAGCCGATCTCCCCGGTGCCGCCGGAGGCGCCGCGGCGCAGCCGGCCGTCGAGGATGACCGCCGCGCCGGTGCCGTGGCCGAGCCACAGCAGGACGAAGGTGTCGCGGTCGCGGGCGGCGCCCTCGCGCTGTTCGACGAGGGCCGCGAGGTTGGTCTCGTTCTCGACGATGACGCGGGCCTCGGGCAGCCGTTCGGCCAGCGCGGCGACCAGCCGCCGGTGCCAGGCGGGCAGGCCGGTCGAGTCGCGCAGCTCGCCGCTGGCCGGGTCGATCAGACCGGGCGCGCCGATCCCCACGGTGTGCAGCCGGTCGGCGCCCCCCTCCTTGGCGGTCCGCTCGACCAGGGCCACCGCCTGCTCCACGGCGGGCCCGGTGCCCGCGTCGTCGCCGATCGGCGCGGACGCCTGCGCGAGCACCCGCCCGAGCAGGTCGGAGACGACCACGGAGACCCCCTCGGTGCGTACGTCGAGCGCGGCGAGGTGGGCGCGGTCGGCGACGATGCCGTACAGCTTGGCGTTGGGCCCGCGCCGCTGCTCCCCCGCCTCGCCGACCACGGCGATGAGCCCGGCGGCGGTGAGACGGTCGACGAGGTCGGCCACGGTCGGCCGGGACAGTCCGGTCAGCTGCTTCAACTGCCCCGCCGTCAGGGGCCCCTGCTCCTGCATCAGGCGCAGGGCGAGCCGGTCGTTGATGGCTCGGGCGGTGCTCGGGGATGCGGGCATGCCGGGATCCTCCCAGAGAGGCGGGCGGGCGCCGCGGTCGGCGTCGCCCATGCTCCCTATCTATCAGGCAGGGTTCCTGATAGTTTACGCCGCGACAACCCAGCGGCGTCCGGGGAGGGCCGGTTCATGAGCGCAGTGGTCTACGAGCAACGCGTCGTCCGGCGCGCCCGGTACGCCGTGGCCGCCGTCTTCACCGTGCACGGCGCGGTCACCGGCTCGTTCGCGACCCGGGTGCCGTGGATCCAGGACCACGCCGGGGTGAGCGCGGGCCAGCTCGGCCTCGCCCTCGCCTTTCCCGCCCTCGGCGCGTCCGTCGCGATGCCGCTCGCGGGCTGGTTCAGCCACCGCTTCGGCGCCCGCCCGGCCCTGCGCGGGCTGCTGGCGCTGTGGACGCTGTCCCTGACCCTGCCGGCCCTCGCCCCCAACCTGGCCACCCTCTGCCTGGCCCTGTTCGTCTTCGGCGCCACGGCGGGCATGTCGGACGTCGCGATGAACGCGCTGGGCGTGGAGGTGGAGAACCGCCTCGGCCGGTCGATCATGTCCGGCCTGCACGGCATGTGGAGCGCGGGCGCGCTGATCGGCTCGGCGGCGGGCACCCTCGCCGCGCACCTGGGCGCCGACGCCCGCCTGCACCACGCACTGGCGGCCGCGGTGCTGACCGCGGCCGGCGCGGTGGCCTGTTCCTGGGTGCTCGACCTCCAGCCCGCCGAGGACGAGGAGCCCCCGCCCCGGTTCGCGCTGCCGCCGCGCTCGGCGGTGCTGATCGGCGCGGTCGGGTTCTGCGCGGTGTTCGCGGAGGGCGCGAGCCTGGACTGGTCGGCGATCTACCTGGAGGACGAGCTGGGCTCGTCGGCCGGCCTCGCGGCGGCCTGCACCACCGGCTTCACCTTCACCATGGCGGTCGCGCGGATCGCGGGCGACAAGGTGGTGGACCGTTTCGGCGCCGTGCGCACGGTCCGCTGGGGCGGGGTCCTCGCGGCGCTCGGCGGGGCGCTGATCGTCCTGGCCGGGCACCCGGCGGTGGCGATGACGGGGTTCGCGCTGATGGGTCTCGGCATCGCCGTGGTCGTCCCGCTGTGCTTCGCGGCGGCGGGCCGCAGCGGCCCCAACCCCAGCCAGGCCATCGCGGGCGTCGCGACGATCACCTACACCTCGGGGCTGATCGCCCCGAGCGCGATCGGCGGGCTCGCCCAGGCGACCAGCCTGGTGGTGTCGTTCGGCCTGGTCACCGTGTTGTCCTGCGGGCTCGCCGGGTTCGCGGGCGTGCTGCGGGCCGGCGACCGCGACCGGCCGAAGGTCAGGCGCCCGGACGCAGCAGTTCCCGGCCCACGGCCCTGAACTCCTCGCTCCACGGCGCGGGCCGCAGCGTGTCCGGGTCCAGCCGGACCAGCACCCGGGTGCCGTGCGCGTACGTCGTGGCGCCGTCGGCGGAGCAGAAGCGGAAGCCGTACGTCAGTCCGGTGGTGCCGAGCCGCTCCAGCCACAGGTGGACGGCGTACGCGCCGGGCCTGGTGACGGGCGCCTCGTAGCTGATGCGCAGCTCCTTGACCGCGTTGCAGGCGTCGCCGGCGGCGGCCCAGTCGCCCTCGAAGCGGAAGCCGTGCTCCTGCCACAGCTGGGCCCAGGCCCGCTCGACCATGAGCGGGTAGCGGGCGTTGTGCAGCAGCCCGAGCGCGTCCAGGTCGTCGAAGTGGACGGTGGCGGGGAGCAGCCGGCCGTAGGACAGGGCGGGGGCGAGCGAGGCTTCGGCGGTCACGGATGGCACTCCTGGGTGGACCTTGAGGTATTGGAGGCGCCACCTCACGACGCCTGGGGCAGGACCCCGAGACGCCGGAGGCGGCACCTCAGGACGCTTGAGGTGGAACGTTCAACCACTCCATCCTAAGCAGGCGCTCAGCACCCCCGCGCACCAGGGACAATGGTCCGCGGCCCCCCCGCCCGCACGACGAAAGCGAAACCTCATGGATCTCGGCGTCCGCTGGAAACTGCACGGCGACGGACGCACCCCGGCACCCGGAGCCGTCGTCCGCCCCGACGAGCGGCTGTCCTGGCCGCGCACGGCGGGGCTCGGCGCCCAGCACGTGGTCGCGATGTTCGGCGCGTCGTTCGTCGCGCCCGTCCTCATGGGTCTCGACCCCAACCTGGCGATCATGATGTCGGGCGTGGCGACGATCGTGTTCCTGCTCGCCACGCGCGGCCGGGTGCCCAGCTACCTCGGCTGCTCGCTGTCCTTCGTGGGCGTCGCGGCGGTCATCCGCGCCCAGGGCGGCACCAGCGCCACCGTCACCGGCGCGGTCCTCGTCGTCGGCGTCGCGCTGTTCCTGGTGGGCCTGGCCGTGCAGCGGTTCGGGGCACGGATCATCCACGCCGCCATGCCGCCCGTCGTCACCGGCGCGGTCGTCATGCTGATCGGCTTCAACCTGGCCCCGGTCACCGCCTCCACCTACTGGCCGCAGGACCAGTGGACGGCCCTGCTGGTGATGCTGTTCACCGGTCTGGCCGTGGTGTGCCTGCGCGGTTTCTGGTCCCGGATCGCGATCTTCCTCGGCCTGGTCTTCGGCTACGGCATCTCCTGGGTCTTCGACCTGGCCTTCGGCAAGATCCACTCGGTGGACGGCAGCGGCAAGGTCACCGACCACTGGCGTCTCGACTTCTCCGCGGTCGGCCAGGCCGACTGGATCGGACTGCCCTCCTTCCACGGCCCGTCCTTCGAGTGGTCGGCGATCCTGGTCGCCCTCCCCGTCGTGATCGCCCTGGTCGCCGAGAACGCCGGACACGTCAAGGCGGTCGGCGAGATGACCGGCGACCCGCTGGACGACAAGCTCGGCACCGCGATCTCCGCCGACGGCGTCGGCTCCGTGCTGTCCACCGCGGTCGGCGGCCCGCCCACCACGACGTACTCCGAGAACATCGGCGTGATGGCCGCGACCCGCGTCTACTCCACGGCCGCCTACTGGACCGCCGCCGCCTTCGCGCTGCTGTTCGGCCTGTGCCCCAAGTTCGGCGCGGTCGTCGCCGCCATCCCCGGCGGCGTGCTCGGCGGCATCACCGTCATCCTCTACGGCATGATCGGCCTGCTCGGCGCGCAGATCTGGATCAACGCCGGGGTGGACCTGCGCAACCCGCTGAACCTGGTGCCGGCCGCGGCGGGCATCATCATCGGCGTCGGCAACGTCTCCATGGAGATCACCGACAACTTCTCCCTCAGCGGCATCGCGCTCGGCACGCTCGTCGTCATCACCGGCTACCACGCCCTGCGCGCCTTCGCCCCCGCCCACCTCAAGACGCAGCGGCCCCTGCTGGACGAGGGCACCAGCTCCTACGACACGGAGGCCGACGAGACGGCTCGGCGCGCCAAGTCGTAGGCGTACGACGGGGTGAAGCTGCCCGGCGCCCCCTTGCAGCCGTCCGACTCCCCCGGCAGCTTCACCCACAGGTAGGCGTCGATGCGCTCCTCGCCGGTGGTCAGGGTCGGCGTCCGGCCGAGGCCGCGGCCCGCGGGGTCGCACCACTGGCCGTCGGCGGGGGCGCCGTTGCCGTTGCGGCTGGTGTCGATCACCGCGCCGAGGCCGGGCGGCCCGCCGAGGGCGTCGAGGACCCGCCGGACGTAGGCGATCTCGTCGGCGGTGCGGTGGAAGTTGGACACGTTGCTGAACACGCCGTCGGAAGAGGCGGGCGAGGCGGCGCCCGCCTGCCGCAGCAGCCGCGCCTGCCGCTCGGCCGGATGCCAGCCGGAGTGGCCCGCGTCGTGGTAGACGCGGGCCTTCGGATTGGCGGCCTTCAGCACCCGGCCCGCGCGGGCCAGCGAGGCGAACCGGTCGGCGCGCTCCGCCGCGGGCAGGCAGCCGGCCTGCGCGACCGCGTCCGGCTCCAGGACGACGATCACCTCACCGGTGCCCAGCCCGGCCGCGAACCGGTCGATCCACGCGTCGTAGGCGTCGAGGCCGGGCGCACCGCCCCGCGAGTGGCCGCCGCAGTCGCGGTCCGGTATCGCGTACGGCACCAGCACGGGCACCCGGCCCCGGGCGGCGGCGCCGGACGTCACGGCGGCGACCCGGGCGGTGATCGTCGCCGGGGTGAAGTCCGCGAACCACACCGCGGCGGGCTGGTCGGCGATACGCGCCTCGATGACCGGGCGGCGCGGGTCGTCGGGGTTGGCGCGCACCCAGTCCAGGACCCGGGACTCGGGATGGCGGTAGAGCCGTTGCCCGGAAGCCGCAGTCGCGGCCGGACCGGAACCCGCCGTCGGCGCCGGCGCGCCGCGCCGGTCGTGCCCGCCGCGGCCGGCCGGCGGCGTGCCGGGCTCCCGCCGCGCGGACGTGGGGCCGGGCGAGGCGGACGGCGAGCCCGATCCGGAACCGGAGCCGGACGGCGTGGTCGCCTGGGGCGGCGACGGCTCGGCGGGCAGCCGGTCCGGCCGGGGCGGCCCGGTGGTCCCGGCGGTCGTGGCCTCGTCGACGGCCGCGCGTCCGTCGAGCGCGGACACCACGCCGGTCACGGCGCCGGCCGCGACCACGACCGACGCCACCGCCACCATCGCGCTGCGCCGGACGGCACGCCTGCGCGCGGCCCTGCGCTCGGCCAGCCGCCGGGCACGGAAGCCTGGCACGTCCCCATCCCCCCTCGTGTCGCCGTCTCCCCCACGGCTCACTCTCCCGTGCGACGCCTTCGTTCCCCCGTTACGGGGAAGCGTGGGGCTCGCCGTCACCCGGGCAAGCCTAGGGCTGGGACGCTGCCCCCATGGCGCAGTTGGAACACCTCACCACTCCCGTCGACGCGGTCGTCGCACGCATGCGCGCCCTCGACGCATCCCTGCACCCGCGAGACGGACTCGCGGTCTTCAACCGCGTCTACCTCGCCGTCACGGAGGCGGTCGACCAGCGCATCGACGCGGGCCGGTTCCGGGACCCGCTGGCCGCCGTCACGCTGGACGTACGGTTCGCGGAGCGCTATCTCGCGGCGGTCGACGCGGTCGCCGGGGAGCGGCGTCCGCCGGCCTGCTGGCGGCCGCTGTTCCAGTTCCGCCGGCATCCCGGCGTACGTCCGCTGCAGTTCGCGCTGGCGGGCATCAACGCGCACATCGGGCACGATCTGGCGCTCGCCGTCGTGGACGCCTGCCGTACGCTGGGATGCGAACCGGCCGATCTGGAGGATGAGTTCGACCGCGTGGGCGACCTCCTCGTGACGCTGGAGGAGCGCATCCGCGAGGATCTGATGCCGGGCCCCGATCTGCTCCAGATCGCCGATCCGCTCACCCATCTGCTCGGCTCGTGGAGTCTGGAGCGGGCGCGGGACGCGACCTGGGCGGCGGCGCGGGCGCTGTGGGCGATGCGCCGGCTGCCCGATCTGACCGAGGAGTTCGTCGACCGCCTGGACGCCGCGGTGGGGTTCGCGGGACGCATGCTGCTCACTCCGCTACCGGCCTGATCAGGCCAACCGCCCGCGCCCACCGGACGATCCCCGGCACGGCGCTGTAGGTTGCCTGATCATCCAGCAGTCGGCGACGCGAGGAGCACAGCCCCCATGGCGATCGGACTCGGCCTCGGACTCCCGCAGGCACGCCACTACGACCTCGGCCGCGACGTCCCCGAGGTGGCCCGCGCCGCCGAGCGCATCGGCTACGAGAGCCTGTGGGTCTTCGAGCGCGCCTTGCTGCCCGAACCGGCCACGCACGGGCTGTACGGCGTGGAGGGCCTGCCCTGGCCCGAGTTCTACCGGCACGTCGCCGACCCGCTGGTGACGCTGACGCTCGCCGCGGCGGCCACCGAGCGGGCCCGGCTGGGCACCAGTGTGCTGGTGGCGCCGCTGCACGTGCCGTTCCAGCTCGCCAAGTCGCTCGCCACGCTGGACGCGGCGAGCGGCGGCCGGGTGATCGCCGGGTTCGGCACCGGCTGGTCCGTGGACGAGTACGCGGCCGCCGGCATCCGGCCGTTCGAGGAGCGCGGCCGGGTGCTGGACGAGCTGATCGAGGTGTGCCGCGCGGTGTGGGGCCCGGACCCCGTGGTGCACGAGGGCCCGACCACGAGGATCGCGTCCGCCGCGGTCGGCCCCAAGCCCGCCCGGCCCATCCCCGTCCTGCTGGCCGCCTCCGGGCCGCGGGCGCGGCGCCGGGTCGTCGACCACGCCGACGGCTGGATGCCGGTGGCCCTGGACGCCGCCGCGCTGGCCGAGGAGTGGCGGCTGCTGAAGGAGCTGGCGGCCGAGCGGGGCCGTACCGCCCCGCTCCGGATGGTGCTGCGGGTCAACGCGCAGTACACCCCAGGGACGTACGACGGCGGCGACCGCCGGCCCTTCCAGGGCAGCGTCGACCAGATCGTCGCGGACCTGGTGCCGTTCGCGCAGACCGGCCCGGAGGCGATCCTGATCGACTTCCTGGACTCGCCGCGTGACGCGCGGGAGCTGGTGGACGTGGCCGAGCGGGTCCACGACAAGGCCCGCGCGGCCGGCGTCTGACCGCGCGGCCCCGGCTCAGTCCTCCGGCAGCTCGACCGGGGCGATCTCGTCGTAGACGTCGCCCGGACCCGGGTTCGACGGGTCGGTCTCGCCGCCGAAGTGGTGCATGACGCCCCAGACCGCGTTCAGCGCGGTCTGGACGGCGCCCTCGGCCCAGCCGGCCGTCCAGGAGATGTCGTCGCCCGCGAGGAAGATGCCCCGCTTGTCCTCGGGCAGCCGGTCCTGCATGAAGTGCGTGAACAGGCGCCGCTGGTAGCGGTAGTGGCCGGGCAGGTTGGCCTTGAACGCGCCCATGAAGTAGGGCTCGTTCTCCCAGGAGACCGTCACCGGGCTGCCGATGATGTGCTTGCGGATGTCGACCTTCGGATAGATCTCCGACAGCGACTTCAGCATGACCTCCATCCGCTCGTTCGCGGACAGCGGCAGCCACTTCAGGCTGTCGTCGCACCAGGTGTACGACAGGCAGATCACGGCCGGCTTGTCCGGGCCGTTGTCCAGCAGGTAGGTGCCGCGGGTCATGCGGTCGGTGAGCGTCATCGACATGACGTCCCGGCCGGTCTCCTCGTCCTTGTCGAGCCAGAACGGCCGGTCGACGGGCACGAAGAGCTTGGAGGACTCCATGTAGTGGGTGCGCTCGATCGCGGTCCAGTGGTCGATCGGGAAGAGCGAGTCGTCGCACTGGATCTTGGAGAGCAGCATCCAGGACTGGGCGGTGAAGATCGCCGCCCGGTAGGTGCGGATGTCGCCGTTGGCGTCGGTCACGGTGATCCGGTTGCCCGCGGTGCGGTGCAGCCGGGTCACGGCCGGGCGGGGCGCGCCGTCGTGCAGCTTGGCCAGCGAGGTGCCGTACGGCCAGTGCACGATCTTCTCCGGCTCGCGCTCCCACAGCCGCAGCGGCAGCTGCTGGGAGCCGCCGACGATGCCGCGGTGGTGGTCGTCGGCCTCGGTGTAGACGACGCGGAGGATCTCCAGGATGGAGTTCGGGAAGTCGGTGTCCCAGCCGCCGGTGCCGAAGCCGACCTGGCCGAAGATCTCGCGGTGCCGGAAGGACTTGAACGCCTCCGAGTCGCACAGGAAGCCGTAGAAGGTCTGGTTGTCGAGCTTCTCGACGAGCTTCGACCAGATCTCCCGGATGCGCTTGACGTCCCGCTCGCGCATGGCCCGGTTCATGTCGGAGAAGTCGGCGCCCTCCTCCAGGCACTTGTTCCACGCCTCGGCGACGTCCCGGTAGACCTGCGGCAGGTCGTCGATGGTCTCGGCGTAGTGCGTCTCGCCCTTGAGGTCGACGACGGTCGACGGGGTGGCCTCGGCGAGCGGGTTCGGGAAGGGCCTGGTCTCCAGGCCGACCAGGTCGATGTAGTGCTGGAGGGCGGTGGAGGACGGCGGGAAGCGCATCGCGCCCATCTCCGCGGTCAGGGACTCGTCGCAGCCCTCGAATCCCACCGTGCGCAGCCGGCCGCCGATCTGGTCGGCCTCGTAGACGACGGGCTTGAGGCCCATCTTCATCAGCTCGTACGCGGCCACGATGCCGGACAGGCCGCCGCCGATGACGGCGACCTCGGTGCCGTGCTCGGTCGCGGGGATCTGGCCGAGTCCCGCCGGGTGGGCGAGGAAGTCGTCGTAGGCGTACGGGAAGTCCGGGCCGAACATGGTGATCGGCGGCTGCTGCTCGTCGGTGTGCTCGACGGCGTTGGGCACCGTGGACGTCATGGGGTACGGACTCCTTGCGTGGTGGAACAGGGGGGAGGCGTGGCGGGGGCGGCTCAGACGAGGGAGCCGTAGAGGCCCGGGCGCCGGTCCGTCAGATACGGGTTCGCCTCGCGGGACGCGGCGACGAAGGCGGGGTCGACGTCGGCGAGGAGGAGTTCCTCGGCGCGGCCGGCGCGGGTGCGGGCGATGCCGTCGGGTGCGGCCAGGGTGGAGAGCCCGACGAACTCGAACTCGCCTTCCGCACCGACCCGGTTGACGTACGCGACGTACATCTGGTTCTCGAAGGCCCGCACCGGGACCAGGTGTTCGGGGACGAACTGGAACGGGTGCATCTGGGCCGTGGGCACCAGCAGCAGGTCGGTGCCCGCCAGGGCGTGGGCGCGGACGTTCTCCGGGAACTCCACGTCGTAGCAGATCATGATGCCGACGCGGACGCCGTCCAGCTCGGCCTGGACCACCGGCTGCTCGCCCGGCGTGAAGTGGTCGCGCTCGAAGCAGCCGAAGAGATGCGTCTTGCGGTAGTTGGCCAGGCGGGTGCCGTCGGCGGAGATCAGCTGCGCGGAGTTGAAGACGGTCGTGCCGGCGCGCTCGGGGTAGCCGTACGCGACCGCCAGATCGTGGCGCGCGGCGATCTCGGCGACCGCGTCGGCCGCGTCGCCGTCGGCGGGCTCGGCGAGGCGGGCGATGTCGTCACCGATGGCGTAGCCCGTCAGGAACATCTCCGGCGTGACCAGCAGCCCGGCACCCGCGGCGGCGGCCCGGCCCGCGGCCTCGTCGAGAACCTTCAGGTTCTCCACGGTGGATCCGGGGCGGCCGGAGCTCTGGAGCAGGGCGATACGCATGCGTGTTCCTCACCGGGACGGATGGGTGTGGGGGCCACGTAGACCGTACGGTCGGCCGGCTCGGGGGGACAAGGAGGAGCCGTTGCGCGCTCGTGCGCGGTTTGTTGCGTCCGTGCGGGCCTTCGCGGCGATTCGTTGCACGCCCTGCGGCGCCGGTCCCCGCCGCCGCGGGGCGGACGGCCGCGGGTGGTTCCGCGACCGCCCGCCCCACCGCCTCTCACCTGCGCGAAGAGCCCTTGGGCGGGAGCCGGCGGCCGGACCTCGCCCACAGCAGCGCCGCGGTCAGCAGGTACGGCACCGCGAACCAGGTGAACGCGGTGCCGTGGCCGGTGGCCGTGCCGAGGACGGCGTACGAGCCGTACACCGCGACGGTGGCCACGCCGGTGCCGAGGCCCGCGACGGAGGTGAGGGTCGCCCGGGCGGAGGCGTCCACGCGCTCCTGGAGGCGGGCGTCGGCCAGCACGGTCGCCAGCTGGAAGCCGCCGAAGGCGAGGGCGACGAGCACCAGACCGGCCGGGCTGCCCGTCGCCGCGCCCGCCGCCAGGGCGAGCCCGGCGCCCGCGAGCAGCGCGGCGAGCCCGCGCGGGCCCAGGCGTTCGGCGGGGCCGGCCAGCAGACCGCCGGCCGTGGCACCGGCCCAGACGAGCAGGAGCAGGAACGGCACCTTCTCGTCCGGCACGCCCGTCTCCCGCGCCAGCAGCGGCGTGTACTCGTCGAGCGTGCCCCAGACCGCGGTCACGGTGGGGACGAGCAGCAGCGCGCCGCGCAGCGAGCGGTCCGCGCGGACGCGGGCGAGTCCGGCGCGCAGGGGGGCGGCCCAGCCGTCCCCGCCGGCCGCCGGGCCGCGGTGCTCCGGGAAGCGGGTCGCGACGGCGGCGGAGAGCAGCACGGCCAGCACGCTCAGCGCGCCCACGGCCGGGTAGCCGCCCAGCGCGAGGACCGGGCCGGCGACGCCCATCGCGGCCATCACGCCCAGCAGTCCGGCCGCCCGGGCCCGGCCCATGACGCGGGCGTAGCGGCCGGCCGCGCCGAGCCGGTCCAGTTCGTCGTGGACCAGCGCCTCCAGCGCGCCGGAGCCGAGCGCCTCGCCCGCGCCCCACAGCACGAAGCCCAGCGCGAACGCCGGGTACGACGGCACGAGCACCCACAGGGCGAAGCCGGCCGCGGTGAGCAGCGGGCCGAGCCACAGCAGCATGCGGCGCGAGACCGCGTCGGCCCAGACGCCCGAGGGGACCTCCAGCACCAGGCTGGTGACCGACCACAGGGCGAACAGCGAGGAGATCTGCCAGACCGACAGACCGGTGTCGCCGAACAGCAGCGCGTACACCGGATACAGCGGGATCAGGTCGTGCAGGAACGCGTAGCCGTACAGCGTGCCCGTGAGACGGCGGACGCCGGCAGCGGGTACGCGCGCGGGTGAGAGAGTCATGAGGCCTTCCCGTAGGGGCGGATCGGACACCGGAGGTACGGCGTCCGAGGCGGCCCTCGGGAGGCGGGGCTGGGGGATCAATGTCGCCAGGTCATGACATCGATGCTAGGCGCTGACGGCGGCCGGGCGCCGGGAATTCCGGGTGCCGGCAGCCCTCTCGTGCCCTCCCCGGGGAGGAGACGGCGGCGGGGCGGCTCCCCCGCGCGGCGGCCGGTCTCCGTCCTGGGCAGGAGGCCGGCGGGCCGGGGGGCGGGCGAGACTGCCGCGTGGAGGACGACACCGACTCCACCGACCGACCGCCTGCCGAAAGGTGCCCCATGGACCGCGCCGGCCACGCCGAGATCTCCGCCCTCCCGTTCGTCGACGTGCACACGGTCCTCGTCGACGCGGAACCGGCCGTCGTGTGGCGGGCCGCCGGGGAGGCCGTGGCCCGGAGCTTCGCGGGCGGGCCCTCGGAGGGCGTCGCGCGGCTGCTGGGAGCTGCCGACCCGGCCGCTTCCGGGCCCCGTCCGCCGGCCCCGGGAGCGACGGTGCCGGGCTTCCGGGTGGTCGGCGCCGTCGAGGACCGGGAGCTGGCGCTCGCCGGCCGCCACCGCTTCTCGGCGTACGCCCTGGTGCTGCGCCTGGAGCGGGAGGGCCCGGGGCGCACCCGGCTGCGGGCCGAGACGCGGGCGGCCTTCCCGGGTCCGGCCGGCCGCCTCTACCGGCTGCTGGTCATCGGGTCGCGGGCGCACCGGCTGGCCGTGCGCCGGCTGCTGGCGGGGATCCGCCGCCGGGCCGAGGCGGGCGGGCCCGGGTCAGGTCGGGGAGCCGGAGGAGAAGCGGCGCAGCAGCGGTGAGAGCACCAGCACCGACTTGGTGCGCTCGACGAACGGCTCGCCCGCGATCCGCTCCAGGACCCGCTCGAAGTGCCGCATGTCGGAGGCGAAGACCTGGGCGACCGCGTCCGCGTCCCCGGTGACGGTGGACGCGGCCACGACCTCCTGGTAGCGCTCCAGGCCCCGCTGGATGGTCTCCGGCGAGGTGTTGCGGCGGCAGTAGATCTCGACGAACCCCTCGGTCTCCCAGCCGAGCGCCGAGGGATCGACGCGGACGGTGAATCCGGTGATGGCCCCGGTGGCGCGCAGTCGGTCCACCCGGCGTTTCACGGCCGGGGCGGACAGGCCGACCAGCTGGCCGATGTCCGCGTAGGAGCGACGGGCGTCCTCGGCGAGGGCGTGCACGATGCGTTCGTCGAGATCGTTCAGCACTGGGGGTCGTTCACTTCGCTTCTGGTGTTGCCTCTGGGGTGGCCGCCGCCACGGCGAGCCGGGACCGGCGATAGCCGTAGAGGAAGTAGAACACGAGACCGGCGGCCATCCAGAACCCGAACACCACCCAGGTGACGGTATCGAGGCTGAACATGTTGTACGCGCAGAAGGCGAAGCCCAGCACGGGCAGCACCGGACCGAACGGCACCTTGAAGGTGCGCTCCAGCTCGGGCCGCTTGTAGCGCAGCACGATCACCGCGATGTTGACCAGGGCGAAGGCGAACAGCGTGCCGATGCTGGTGGCGTCGACGAGCTTGCCGAGCGGGATCAGGGCGGCGAGGACACCGCAGAACAGGGAGACGATGACGGTGTTCAGGCGCGGGGCACCGGTCTTGGCGTCGACCTTGCCGAGCGCCTTGGGGACCAGTCCGTCGCGGGACATCGCGAAGAGGATGCGGGTCTGGCCGTAGAGCACGGTGAGGACCACGCTGGCGATGGAGATGACCGCGCCCAGGGCGAGCAGGGTGCCCCAGAAGGTCTGGCCGCTGACGTCGTTCATGATCGCGGCGAGGGAGGCCTCGGAGCCCTCGAACTCGGTCCAGTGCCAGGCGCCGACGGCGACGGCCGCGACCAGCACGTACAGCGCGGTGACGATGATCAGCGACAGCATGATCGCGCGCGGCAGGTCCTTCTTCGGGTCCTTGGCCTCCTCGCCGGCGGTGGAGGCGGCGTCGAAGCCGATGTACGAGAAGAACAGCGTGGCGCCGGCCGCGCTGACGCCCGCCATGCCGAGCGGCATGAAGTCGGCGTAGTTGCCGGACTTGAAGCCCATGAAGCCGACCGCGCAGAACAGCACCAGCGCCGCGATCTTCACCGCGACCATGATGGTGTTGGCGCGGGCGGACTCGCGCACCCCGCCGAGCAGGAAGACCATCGCCAGCAGGACGACGATCAGCGCGGGCAGGTTGATGATCCCGCCCTCGCCGGGCGCCGAGGACAGGGCGCTCGGGATGGTGACGCCGATGGTGCCGTCGAGGAGTTCGTTGAGGTACTCGCCCCAGCCGACTGCGACGGCGGCCACGGACACGCCGTACTCCAGCACCAGACACCAGCCGCAGACCCAGGCGACCAGCTCGCCCATCGTTGCGTACGCATACGAGTAGGAGGAGCCGGCGACCGGGATGCTGCCGGCCAGTTCGGCGTACGACAGGGCGGAGAAGAGGGCCGTCAGACCGGCGATGACGAACGCCAGGGTGACCGCGGGACCGGCCTCCGGGACGGCGTCGCCGAGGACGACGAAGATGCCGGTGCCGAGGGTGGCACCGATGCTGATCATGGTGAGCTGCCACAGGCCCAGGGAGCGCCTGAGCGAGCCGCCCTCGCCCTGGCCGCCCTCCGCGACCAGGTGTTCCACGGGCTTGCGGCGCATCAGGCGCGCGGCGACGCCCGGGGCTTGCTGGGTGCGGTTCTGCGGGGGTGCGCCTTGGTCGAGCACGCGCTGGCTCCTTCTCGCTGCCGTTGGGGACAGACGGGGACCGACGGCAGCCCGGCGGAGAGCCGGGAACCACCGAGCGGGGTCCCCGCCACGCCACGTACAGCGCGACACTCTATGGGCGGGGCATTGCGGCTGTAATGCAGCAACCTTGCGCATACCCGCAAGATCATTGCGTTGATGCGGGCCGGGCGTGGGTTCGTTGCGCGGGGGCTTTCGAGTGTTGCGTTCCGGCCCTGATCGTCCGGATATGCCGAGCGGCCGGCGCGGGCCGTCGAGGGCCGCCGGACCTCCGTCCGCTGGGCTCCGGGGGAGGCGCGGGGCATGCACGGGGCATGCGAAAGGCCCCCGGTTCTCCGGGGGCCTTTCGTGGGACCGGGGTCAGTTCCAGCTGGCGTGCAGCGGCTTGCCCTCGGCGTAGCCGGCCGCGCTCTGGATGCCGACGACGGCCTTCTCGGCGAACTCCTCCAGGGAGGCGGCACCGGCGTAGGTGCACGAGGAGCGGACGCCGGCGATGATCGAGTCGATCAGGTCCTCGACGCCCGGGCGGGCCGGGTCGAGGAACATCCGGGAGGTGGAGATGCCCTCCTCGAACAGCGCCTTGCGGGCGCGGTCGTACGCCGACTCCTCGGACGTACGGTTGCGCACGGCCCGCGCGGACGCCATGCCGAACGACTCCTTGTAGGCGCGGCCGTCGGCGTCGTGCTGGAGGTCGCCCGGGGACTCGTAGGTGCCGGCGAACCAGGAGCCGATCATCACGTTGGAGGCACCGGCCGCGAGGGCCATCGCCACGTCGCGGGGGTGGCGGACACCGCCGTCGGCCCACACGTGCTTGCCGTACTTCTTCGCCTCGGCGGCGCACTCCAGCACCGCGGAGAACTGCGGCCGGCCGACGCCGGTCATCATGCGGGTGGTGCACATGGCGCCGGGGCCCACACCGACCTTGATGATGTCGGCGCCCGCGTCGACCAGGTCCTTGACGCCCTCGGCGGAGACGATGTTGCCCGCGACGATCGGCACCTGCGGGTCGAGCGCGCGCACGGTCCGGATCGCGCTGATCATCGACTCCTGGTGGCCGTGCGCGGTGTCGATGACGAGGGTGTCGACGCCCGCGTCCAGCAGCTGCTTCGCCTTGCCCGCCACGTCGCCGTTGATGCCGACGGCGGCGGCGATGCGCAGCCTGCCGCGCGCGTCCACGGCCGGGGTGTACAGGGTGGCGCGCAGGGCGCCCTTGCGGGTGAGGATGCCCGCGAGCCTGCCGTCCTCGTCGACCGCCGGGGCGTAGCGCCGGTTGTGGTGGTCGAGGGTGTTGAAGGCCTCGCGCGGGTCGATGCCGGCGTCCAGCAGGAGCAGGTCCTTGGACATGACCACTTCGAGCTGGGTGAAGCGGTCGACGCCGGTCAGGTCCGCGTCGGTGACGACACCGACCGGGCGCTGGTCCTCGTCGACGACCACACCGGCGTTGTGCGCCCGCTTGGGCAGCAGCGACAGCGCGTCGGCCACGGTCTGGTGGGGGGCGAGCACGATCGGGGTGTCCAGCACCAGGTGGCGGCTCTTGACCCAGGAGATGACGTCGGTGACGACCTCGATCGGGATGTCCTGCGGGATGACCACGAGGCCGCCGCGCCGGGCCACGGTCTCGGCCATCCGGCGGCCGGCGATGGCGGTCATGTTGGCGACGACGAGCGGGATCGTGGTGCCCGTGCCGTCCGGGGAGCCGAGGTCCACGTCCTGCCGGGAGCCGACCGCGCTACGGCGCGGCACCATGAACACGTCGTCGTACGTCAGGTCGTACGAGGGCTGGATGTCGTTGAGGAAACGCACGTGCTGCACATCCCAGTCGATCAGAGGTGGCCCCCGGACAGGTCAGCCAGGGGGAAAGAGCACGTACTTCATTGTCCCATGGCACCCGGTCACGGACGTACGGGCAGTTCATCCGAGCTGGTCAGGAAGGCCTTCGGAGGATCCTCCAAGCGCGAGCGCCACGGTGGCGCGGGCGCCTCGTCCGTCGCCCGGGAGAACACCCCGCACGCGGGCAGCGGCCCCTCGGCGGGCGGGTCCGCACCGCGGCAGCACGGGGCCGATGCCGGTACGGCCGCCCCCGCGGCGCCCGTCGCCGGGAGCCGTCGGGGGCGGCCGGTGTCCGCCCGCAAGAGCCGTCGCGTCAGTGGCCGTCCGGGTCCGCCCGGTTCAGCGCGGGCTTGGGCGCCGGGCCGGCCGTCATCAGGTAGTCCGCGGCCGAGGTGTCGGTGACCAGGCTGGTGACCAGCCCGGAGCGCAGCACCGCGTCGATCGCGGGCCCCTTGCGCTGCCCGCCCGCGATGGCCACGACCTCCGGGATACGGCGCAGCTGGTCGGCCTTGACGGTGATGCACCGCTCGCCGAGGTCGCGGCCGATCCGGCGGCCCTCCGCGTCGAAGAGGTGCGCGGACATCTCGGCGGCGACACCGAGCGAGGCGTAGTGGGCCCGCTCCTCGTCGCTGAGCATGTCGTGCACCGTCGAGATGCCCGGCTCCCAGGAGCCGATGGAGACACAGGCGACCGTGACCTTGTCGAAGTACTCGAAGGCCCGGGCGATCCCGGTCTGGTTGCGCAGCGCCGCCGCGGTGGCCGCGTCCGGCAGCAGCATCGGCGCGTAGATGGGGTGGGCGTCGCCGCCCGAGACCTGGGCGGCGCGCCGTACGGCCTCCACCGAGCCGCGTTCGGCGGTCCCCGCGTCGTACACCCCGGTCAGCTGCACCACGGTGCACGGCGGGAGCCGGTCGAGGGCCGCGGCCATGTGGATGGTGGACCGGCCCCAGGCCAGGCCCAGCACATCGCCCTCGTTGACCAGCTCGCCGAGCAGGTCCGCGGCCACCTCCCCGAGGTTCTCGGGGTCCGGGGTCTCCTCCGACTCGGGCGGCGACTCGACCACCACGGCGTGCCTGAGGCCGTAGCGGGCGCGCAGCGCGTCGGAGCGCTCGGCGTCCAGCTCGGCCGGGACCCGGATCTCGATGCGTACGAGGTCCCGTTCGAGGGCGGTCTCCAGGACCCGGGCCACCTTGAAGCGGCTGACGCCGAACTCCTCGGCGATCTGGATCTTGGACTTGCCCTCGAGGTAGAAGCGGCGGGCCATGGCCGCCGCCTGCACCAGCTCAGCGGGTCCCATCCGCATGGCTGACCGGCCCGCCGACATACCCGACACGGCGATCTCCTCACTGCTGTTCACACTCTGGATTCGCCGTTCATCCTTGCAGATCCGGCGCGCTTGATCAGCCCTGATGGGCGCCGTTCACGTTCCTGACGCTCAGTGGTCGCACGCCCACGACGCCTTGGCGGTGGCCGCCTCGGCCTGGGTGCGCAGTGCACGTACCGCCTCGGCCGGGTCGGATGCCCCGTAGACCGCCGATCCGGCCACGAAGACATCGGCGCCGGCCTCGGCGCACCGCTCGATGGTGGAAGCCGAGACTCCGCCGTCCACCTGGAGCCACAGCTGCAGACCGTGCTTGCCGATCAGCTCCCGGGTGCGCCGGATCTTCGGCAGCATGATGTCGAGGAACGCCTGACCGCCGAAGCCCGGCTCCACCGTCATGATGAGCAGCATGTCCAGCTCGGGCAGCAGGTCCTCGTACGGCTCGATGGGCGTCGCGGGCTTCAGCGCCATCGAGGCGCGGGCACCCTTCGCCCGGATCTCCCGCGCGAGACGCACCGGAGCGGCGGCGGCCTCGACGTGGAAGGTGACCGAGGAGGCACCCGCCTCCACGTACTGCGGCGCCCAGCGGTCGGGGGCCTCGATCATCAGATGGCAGTCCAGCGGCGTGTCCGTCGCACGGGCCAGGGACTCCACGACCGGCACGCCGAGCGTCAGGTTCGGGACGAAATGGTTGTCCATGACGTCGACATGGAGCCAGTCGGCTCCCTCGACCGCCTTCGCCTCGTCGGCGAGACGGGCGAAGTCGGCGGACAGGATGCTGGGGTTGATCTGCACGGCCATGACCCAAGACTGCCATGCCCTCCGGGGGTTGGTGGCATCGGTCCCCGTTCGATTTCGGCGCGGACCGGTGGGGCCGGTCGCGCCCACGCGGCGCAGCCGCATGATGTCGCGCCCGCGCCCCTGTCCCGGCGCTGTCTCTCAGGCGGTGCGGCGGATCAGGGCCAGGTACATCGCGTCCGTGCCGTGCAGGTGGGGCCAGAGCTGGATGTCGGGGCCCTCGCCGAGGTCGGGGACGCCGGGGAGGAGGGGGCGGGCGTCGATCATCTCCGCGTCCGGGAACTGCTTGACCAGGTCGGCCACCACGGCCCGGGTCTCGGGCAGCAGCGGGGAGCAGGTGGCGTAGCCGACGACGCCGCCGACGCGCACGGACTCCAGGGCGGTGCGCAGCAGGGCCCGCTGGAGCGGCGCGAAGCCGTCCAGGTCCTCGGGGCGGCGCCGCCAGCGGGCCTCGGGGCGGCGGCGCAGCGCGCCGAGCCCGGTGCAGGGCACGTCCATCAGGACCCGGTCGAAGCTGCCGGGCCGCCACGGCGGGCGGGTGCCGTCGGCGGCGATGACCTGGTAGGGGCCGGGGTTGCCGTGCAGGGCCTTGGCGACCAGCCCCGCCCGGTGGATCTGCTTCTCGGAGGCGAGCAGCGTGGCGCCCCGCTCCGCCGCGAGCGCGGCGAGCAGCGCGGCCTTGCCGCCGGGTCCGGCGCAGCCGTCGAGCCACCTCTCGTCCGGCCCTTCCAGCGGGGCGTTGGCGAGCGCGAGCGCGACGAGCTGGCTGCCCTCGTCCTGCACCCCGGCGCGGCCCTCGCGCACGGCCTGGACGGCGCCGGGCTCGCCGCCCTCGGTGAGCCGGACGGCGTACGGCGACCAGCGGCCCGGCACCGCGGCGTCCTCGGCCAGCAGCTCCTCGGCCGTGGCCCGGCCGGGGCGGGCGACCAGCGTCACCTCGGGGCGCTCGTTGTCCGCCGCCAGCAGCCGCTCGATGCCGTCCCGGCCGCCGCCGAGCGAGTCCCACAGCGCGGAGACGACCCAGCGCGGGTGGGAGTGGACGACGGAGAGGTGGTCCTCGGGGTCCTCGTCGTAGGGCGGCGCGACCCGCTCCATCCAGCCGTCGAGGTCGTGCTGGGCGACCTTGCGCAGCACGGCGTTGACGAACTTGGCGCGCCCGTCGCCGAGCACCACGCGGGCCAGTTCCACGGTGGCGGAGACGGCGGCGTGCGGGGGGATGCGGGTGCCGAGCAGCTGGTGCGCGCCGAGGCTCAGCACGTCCAGCACCGGCGGGTCGACCTCGCGCAGCGGCCGGTCGACGCAGGCCGCGATGACCGCGTCGTAGGTGCCCTGCCGGCGCAGGGTCCCGTAGACCAGCTCGGTGGCCAGCGCGGCGTCCCGCCCGTCGAACTTCTCGGGCCCCTCCTTCTCGCGCGCCTTGCGCAGCAGCGGCGGCAGCACGAGGTTGGCGTAGGCGTCCCGCTCGTCCACGGCGCGCAGGGCCTCGAAGGCGAGGACGCGGACGGGGTCCTTCTGGGGCCGACGGTAGGGCTTGCCAGGCTTGCGGGGCCGCCGGGAGGTGTCGCTCACGAAAAGGTGCTCCGGTGTTCTGTGTACGGTGTGCGACCAGCCTACGACGCGCGCGAACCGGCCGCGCCGGCCCTCACCCCGTTCACCCCGGACACCCCGTTCACCCCGGACACCCCGGACACCCCGGACACCCTGGACACCCCGGACACCCTGGCCTCCTCGGACATCACGGTCACCCGGTCACCCGCGGCGGCCGTCCGCGGCTCGCCCCGGACGTCAGGAGCCGACGGACTCGTCGTCGCCGATCCGCACGCCGCGCGCCCAGTCCGCCGCCCGCATCGGCTTCTTGCCCTGAGCCTGCACCCACAGCAGCTCGACGGCGTGCGAACCGGTGCCGGCGTAGACGTTGTTCTTGCCGACGGACAGCTTGCCGGGCGCCAGGTCGGTCCGCTCGGGCACCAGGGCGACCTGGATGAGCTTCAGCCGCTCCCCGCGGAAGGTGGTCCACGCGCCGGGCGCCGGGGTGCAGCCGCGCACCACGCGGTCGACCCGCAGCGCGGGTGCCGCCCAGTCGACGCGCGCGTCCTCGACGGTGATCTTCGGTGCGAGGCTGACGCCCTCGGCGGGCTGCGGTACGGCCTTGAGGGAGCCGTCCTCGATGCCGTCCATGGTGGCGGCCAGCAGCCCCGCCCCGGCGAAGGCGAGCCGGGTCAGCAGGTCGCCGCTGGTGTCGGTGGGGCGGATCTCCTCGGTGACGGTGCCGTAGACGGGGCCGGAGTCCAGTCCCTCCTCGATGAGGAAGGTGGAGGCGCCGGTGATCTCGTCGCCCGCCATGATGGAGTGCTGCACGGGCGCCGCGCCGCGCCAGGCGGGCAGCAGCGAGAAGTGCAGGTTGACCCAGCCGTGCCGGGGGATGTCGAGGGCGACCCGCGGCAGCAGCGCGCCGTACGCGACGACCGGGCAGCAGTCAGGGGCGATCGCGCGCAGCCGGTCCAGGAACTCCGGGTCCCGCGGCTTGGCGGGCTTCAGCACCTCGATGCCGGCCTCCTCCGCCCGCTCGGCCACGGGCGAGGCGACCAGCCTGCGGCCCCGCCCGGCCGGCGCGTCGGGCCGGGTGACGACGGCGGCCACCTCGTGCCGCCCGGAGGCGAGCAGAGCGTCCAGGGCGGGAACGGCGACCTCGGGGGTACCGGCGAAGACGAGCTTCATGGGTGGGCACGGGCCTCTCGGACAGGGGCGGATGCGGGCGGCGCACCAGTCTAGTGACCATGGACGCCGAGCCGTCGACGGCGGAAAGCCGCAGGCGGGGCGCATCGCGCGCGTCCCCCTCGGGGGGCGTACGCATATGCCCATACGCCCCCCGTGCGTGACCAGCGGCGCGAATCGGCGTTGGTCAAGAAAGAGTTGACCACTACGGGCCGCGATCGCGGCCCGATCCTTTCTCTTCAACGCCGGTTCGAGAGGCTTGTTCATGGCCGACCACGCAACCCACGACGCCCAGGCTCGGGCCAGCCTGCACTTGCTGGTGCGGGACATCGAGCGGGTCCGCCGGCAGGTGGACGCGCTGCGCACGCTCACCGCCCAGCTGGGCAACGTCTACCGCCCGCGCCGCTCCGGCCCCTCCACGGGCTTCGTCGTCTACGGACGCGCTCCCGCCCCGACGGTCCGTCTCGCCCAGGAGCTGCGGGACAGTGTCGAGACCCTGGTGACGGCCGCGGTCGACTTCGACCGCTCGCTCGGCTTCTCGTGGGACGCGGTGGGCTCCGCCCTCGGGGTCACCAAGCAGGCCGTCCACCGCCGGTACGGCTCCCGCCGGGCCGCCGCGCAGGCCGCCGCCGAGACCGAGCGCGGCACCGAGCCGTCGGGCACCCGCACGGTCAACGTGGGCACCGGGCTGCCGGCGGTCCCCACGGTCCCGGCCGCCCGCTCCATGCCGACCCAGCCGACGGCGGGCAGCCCGGCCCTGCGCGACGAGGCCAGGCCGACGGCGTTCCCCGCACCGCGCAACGGCTGACGCCTCCCCCGCACCTGCCCTCCCGGCACGGGGCCGGGAGGGCAGTCTCGTGTGTCCGGGGTGTCGGGGGCGTCCGGAGTGTCCGGGTGGTCCGTATGTCCGATGTGTCCGGGGGGATCGGGGGTGTCCGGGGCGACCGAAGTGCCTGAGGGCGCGGGCGTGCGGATGGGCGGCGCGGGCGTGCGGGTGGGCGGCACGGGCGTGCGGGTGGGCGGCACGGCGATGGCGCACCCGCCCACCCCGCCCCGCCGCTCATCCGATGTCCGGCGGATCGATCCGCACCCGGACCGGCGCCCCGCTCCCCCGGGCCATCCGGGCCGCCTGTGTGGCCTTCAGGGCGCTCGCCAGCGCGGCACCGCGCCCCGGCGGCACCCGGATCAGCGCGCGCTCCCAGTGCTCGCCGGGCGGCGGTGCGCCGGGCC
>NZ_JBFATR010000037.1:0-69569 GCF_040678395.1 Streptomyces sp. NPDC052687
CGGTCCGGCAGCAACGGCTCAATGCGTGCCCACTGGGCGTCAGTCAACGACACACCCAGACCAACGATCCGATGATCCGAAGGAAACGGCCTAGGTCGTTTCTGGGCCCTTCGGTTACCGGGTGGACAACGACGAGGTCTACCGCATGCCGGAAACCGGCCCATGGGGCAGCTACGGGGACCCCACCATCTTCGCTTACAACGCCCACGCCCATCCGGTGCTTCAGTCCGATGACCGCCGGACGCTGTCCGCAACGTCAACAGCTTCGACAGCACCGTCTCGGCCACCGGCACCCACTACCGGGATCCGAGCGTGTACAAAACCCGGTTCATTCCCTTCCGGCTGGTACCTTCCACCCACATCACGCGGACCAGTGAACAGTTCCAGCTCGTCGAGTGATGCAGCGGATGCCCACGTCAGTTGGATGACTCTGATCAGCGGTGGCGCCGTGCGCGCCAGGCGCCGCCGCTGTCGGCTCGGCCGGTGAGGCCAGGAGGACGCCCCGTGGAACTGCCCCCCATCAGCGCGTCATGGCACCGGATCGAAAACTGGCTGCACGACCGTGAGCGCCTCCGGGAGTTGGCTCCTCCGGCCACGCACCAGGCCATCACCCAGCTGGAGCACCACCTCGGGGCTGCGGTTCATCCCGACCATGCGCAGCTCCTGCTCGGCCACAACGGCAGCGGAGGTTTCGCACTTCCGCCCCACTACGAGATTCTCAGCACTGACGAGATCGTCGCCGTCTGGCAGATCAAGCGGGCTGTCTGGGCGAACGAGCCGCGCCCCTACGGCCCTCACTGGGTTCCTTTCGCCTCCGACCGGGCCGGGGGCGTCCTGTACCTGGATGCCACCCGGCCGCACCAAGGCATTCAGGAGCACGACAAGGAAGGTGCCTCAGCCCTGTCGTCGCACGTCATGTGGGCGTCCCTTCCCTCGCTCATGCACCACACCGCCGATGCTCTGGAATCGGGCCACGTCCTGGACCGTTACCGGCGGTCCGGCGAGGACGGCGATCTCCTGGTGTGGGACGTTGTGCTGGACACTCCCGACGCATGAAGGGCATCTGCTGGCCCTGGGGCCTGTGCCGTCCGGTCGGGCAGACCTCATCGACTACGACCGCTGAGCCGAACACCGGTCGGATCAACGGGACTTGCGGCTCTCCGCCGCGGCGAACAGCGCGCACGCCAGCACCAGCAGCGTCACGCTCACGAAGAGCCCGTAGTCGTCCAGGAAGGCGACGCGCGACACGAGTCCGCCTTCCCAGTCGGTGAACTCCTGCAGCAGACCCATCACGCCCTGCACCAGGGCGACGAATCCGAGAAACTCCAGCAAGGTCTTCATGGCCAGGACTCTCGCCCCGCGGACCCCCACACGTAATCGGCCGCGGGGCGGGACCCCCTCGACGGAAGTCGCCGCCCGCGGCGCCCTGCCCGCGCCCATCGGCACCGACCGGTACGACTTCCGTCGCAAACCGCGCGACTTACGTCGCCCGCCGCGCGAACCGGGCCCTCACCCCTGGCGCGCCTGCGTACATTTGCCGACCGTGAAGGACGACAGCACGGCACCGCACGGGCCGGCGTTCACGGGACGCCGGTGGCTGTTCCCGTCCGCCGTGATCGACGAACTCGACACCGACGGAACGCCCCCCGGACGGCCCGGCCGGCGGCCCCGCCGCACCGCGCGCGACTGGGTCGTCGACATCACCTGCTTCCTGATCTCCGCCCTCATCGGCCTCGCCAGTGCGGAGACCGTCTCCGGCGACCCCGGCGTCCCGCCCGGCCTCGCCGTCGCCGACCAGGCCCTCGGCGCCCTCGCCTGCGCCGCGGTCTGGCTGCGCCGCCGCCATCCGGTCGCGCTCGCCGCCGCCCTGACCGCGCTCGGCCCGGTCTCCGTCACCGCCGGCGGAGCCGGCCTGGTCGCCCTGTTCACGCTCGCCGTGCACCGGCCCTTCCGGTACGTCGCCTGGATCGGCGGCGCCTCCCTCGTGCTGATGCCGTTCGTGCTGTGGCTGCGCCCGGAACCCGGCCTGCCGTACGCGGCGGCCGTCGTGCTCACCGCGCTGCTCACCCTGTCCGCCATCGGCTGGGGCATGTTCGTCCGGTCCAAGCGGCAGCTCATGCTGAGCCTGCGCGACCGCGCCCGGCGGGCCGAGACGGAGGCCCGGCTGCGCGCCGAACAGGCCCAGCGGCTGGCCCGCGAGGCCATCGCCCGCGAGATGCACGACGTCCTCGCCCACCGGCTGACCCTGCTCAGCGTGCACGCCGGCGCGCTGGAGTTCCGGCCCGACGCCTCCCGCGAGGAGATCGCCCGCGCGGCCGGCGTGATCCGGGAGAGCGCCCACGAAGCCCTCCAGGACCTGCGCGAGATCATCGGCGTGCTGCGGGCGGGCGAACCGGACGACGCGGGCCGCCCGCAGCCCACGCTCGGCGCCCTCGACACGCTGGTCGCCGAGTCCCGCCAGGCCGGCATGAAGGTCACCCTCGTCCACCAGGTCGCCGACCCGGCCGCCGTACCCGCTTCCGTGGGCCGTACCGCCTACCGCATCGTGCAGGAAGGCCTCACCAACGCCCGCAAGCACGCCCCCGGCGCCGAGGTCACCGTCCGCGTCCTCGGCGCCCGGGGCGACGGCCTCACCGTCCTCGTCGCCAACCCGGCCCCCGACGGCGACGTCCCGCCCGTCCCCGGCTCCGGACAGGGACTGATCGGCCTCACCGAACGCGCCACGCTGGCCGGCGGACGCCTGGAGCACGGGCCGCGCGGCGACGGCGGGTTCGAGGTGCGGGCCTGGCTGCCGTGGGGCTGAGCCGACCGTCCGGCGCGTGACCGGACCTCGCCCGGACACCGCCCGGACTTCGCCCGGGTGACGCCCGTCGAACAGCCCTCCTCGACCCCACCGCCGCCAGTAGCGTGGACAGAGGCCGGACAGACGCCCTGCGCACCCGAACGACGCGATCACCTGACCCCCAGACCACTTGAACCGGGCGACCAGGCGGCGACCCGACCACGCGACGACCTGATCACGCGACGACGAGAGAGGGCACAGGCTGCGGTGAATCCCTTCATGCTCCTCGGCGCCGTGGCGGCCGACTGGACCCGGCTGTCCCGCCTGCTCGACCCCGCCGCCCGGCGCGAACTGGGCGACGCACTCGCCGAGTTACGTGCCGCGACCGCCGAGGGCGGAGCCGACGCCGGCCGGCGGTCGGCCGCCGACCGGGCGGCGCGGACCGTCCTGGACGGCCTCCCGCCCGAGGAGGCCGACCGCCTCCACCGGGACGGCGCGGCACAGCGGTTCACGGGACCGCCCGCGACGGCCGTCCACCAGGGATACGGCGCCCTGGACCTGACCCTCCTCGTCCTCGACGGCAACCCGATGGTCGGCCCCCTCCTCGGCCCCGTCCGCCGGCGCCTGCTGGCGCAGCCGTCGCTGCCGTGGACGGAACGCGCCGACCCGCGCCTGATCGTCCTGACCGCCGACGACGGCGAACGACGGCTGCCGCTCTTCCAGTTCGAGGCAGCCGACATGCCCTGGCGGATCGTCCTCGACGTCAACTCCCTGCTGCGCGCCGGCACCGACCCCTGGGGCGTCGCCGACTGGTGGCTGTCGCCCACCACATGGTGGGCCGACACCCCGGCGGACCTGCTGGGCTGCGGCCGGGACGAGGAACTGCGCGGCGCGGCACGCGAACTGGCCGCCGTCGCGGGGGAGGGCTGAGCCGTGGGCAAGTACCCGCCGCCCGACACCCCGCCCGGCGAACCGTCCCGCGCGGTGCTGCGCGCCGGCACCCCCCTGTTCCGCGTCCACTCCACCCACCGGGACCCCACCGCGTACAACACCCGCCGGACCCACCCCTTCTACTACGGCGGCCGCTTCGACAGCACCCCCTTCGACCCGTACGGCTACCTGTACGTCGGCTTCGGTGTCGGCGCCGCCGTCAGCGAGGTGCTGCTGCGCTCCCTGCCCTTCGACGGCGGGCACGGCCCCCGGCTGCTGCCGCGCGTCGCCTTCGAACGGCGCAGCCTGTCCTTCCTGCGCCTCGCCGCCGACATCGAGGTCGTGTCGCTGATGGGCGGCGCCGACCTGGCCGCCGTGGCGCAGGACGCGTGGCTGGTGCACGCCGAGGGCGCCGACTACCCGCAGACCCGCGACTGGGGCCACTGGATCCGCCGGCAGACCAAGACCTGGGCCCAGGGCTTCGTCTGGCCGTCGAAACGCGAGCCCGCCGACCGGGTCGCCGTCCTCTTCGACGACCGGGGCGAGGCCCCGCTGCTCGAACCCACCGGCGCCGCCCCCGTCGACTTCGGCACCGAGGAGGGCGAACGCTGGCTCAACGGCGTGCTGGCGCCGTACCGGACGCAGACCGCGCCACGACGGCCACGGCGCAACGAGGAGTTCTGACAGTGCCGCGCACACCGTACGACCTGGACGCCCTGCAGCTCGAACTGCGGCAGAGCGGAGCACTGGAGATCGTCGACGCCGAGGATCTGGCCCGGCACGCCGCCCTGGTGCTGGAACGGCTGGGATGCGCGACCGCGCGCGAGGCCTACGACATGCTGTACGAGGACTGGCGTGCCCTGCCGCGCGGCACCCCGGAGTCCGGGATGCGCGCGGGGCAGATCCTCGTCCTGCTGGCCACCCTGGTGCTGGACCAGCCGGTCGCCGACAGCCGCCGCGAGGAGGAACTGCTGCGCGAGGCCGAGCGGTACGGCCCCCAGGACGCACGCTGGCAGGCCGGCGTCCACCTCACGACCGGTGCGGCCACGGTCCAGCGGACCGGCGACCCGGCCGGGATGGAGGCGGCCCTCGCCCGGCTGGAGAAGGCGCGCGCCGCCTGGCCGCCCGGCAGCCGCGAGCGGGACGCGCTGGACGTGAGCCACGCCGGACTGCGCGTCCAGCTCGCCCAGCTCGCCGGGGGAGAGGAGGACTTCGACTCGGCCGTCGAGGACCTGGCCCGGTTGCGTGACTCGCCCGCGTTCGGCGAACAGGACCGGCTGGTCATGGACGCGCAACTGGCCGTCTTCCGCTCCCATCAGGCGGCCCGGCGGGAGGACGAGGACGCGCTCGCCGGTCATGTACGGGAACTGGAGACGGTCCTCGCGCGGTTGTCGCCCCGTCACATGGACCGGCCGAACCTGGAGGCCTATCTCGAATCGCTGCAGGGCCGGCTCGCCGAGCTCCGGGCCCGGCGTACGGGCGAGGCGTTCACCCTGCGGGATGTCACGCGCCCGGCGGCACTGGACGACGTACGCCGTCGGATCGCGGCGCTGCCCCGCAACCTGCGCGTCGACCGGCTCGGCGAAGTGGGCCTCGTCCGTGTCGTCCGCGCGATGACGGAGGGGGACCACCAGGGCGCCGTCGAGGCGTTCGGCCTCCTGGAAGAGGCCATGGACCTGCTGGAGCCCGACGACGAACGGTGGCTGCGCAACGCCGGTGTCCTCGGCCTCGGCCACTGCTCGCTCGGGTTCCTGTCCGTGGCCCCCCGCGCGGACCGCCCCGGCCACGTGGACCAGGGCATCGCCTGGCTGCGGCACGCGCACCGGCTCGCCGGCGGACCGGAGCACCCGATGTACGGCAACCTCGGGATGGCCCTGGCCACCGCCTGCCGGTTCCGCGGCGACCTGCGGCACCCGCGGGACGCCCCGGCCAGGCGCCGCGACCACGAGGCGGCGAGAAGGATCGGCCGCGACGCCCTGCGCGCCTCGGCGTGGCAGGTGATGCTCCAGTCCGGTACGGCGCACGCCGCGGAGACCGCCCGCTGGGCCGGCCGCAACGCGCTCGACGTGGCCCGCTGGTGCCTCGCGGACGGCGCCCACGCGGACGCCGTCCGGGCCTTGGACGCCGGGCGCGGACTGGCTCTCCACACGGCGTCCGTGGCCTCGACCGTGCCCGACATGCTGACCGCGCTCGGGCAGCCGGAACTGGCGGACGAGTGGCGCGCCGCCGGCGGCATGACCATGCCCGGCCCGGGCGGGGACGCCCTGTTCACCGCCGGCGCCACCGCCCCGGGCCCGTCCAGCCGGCTGCGCCGCCGCGTACTGCGGGCCCTGGCCGCGTCCCCGCTGCGGCAACGACTGCTGGAGGCGCCCGCGCCGGAGGAGATCGGCGCGGCCCTGCGCACCATGGGCGCCTCCGCCCTGGTGTACCTGGTGCCCGGCAGCACGGACGAGCCCGGCATGGCCGACCGGGTGCTCTTCGGCCGCCGCGCGGACCGGGGACAGGCGCTGATCGTCTCCGCCGACGGCACCACGCGCGCGCTGCCGTTGCCCCGACTCCTCGTCGAGGCACCCGCCCTGGTGTCGTACCGGGCCACCGGAACCCCCGGCCGCGACGCCGGGGGACCACCCGTCGACCCCGGCCCCGAGCCACCGCCCCGCCCCGACGACACCCGCGCGGCGCTGGAGCGGCTGTGCGAGTGGGCCGGTACGGCGGCGATGGGCCCGCTCCTGGACGCGCTGCCGCGCGGTTTCGGCCGCGTGCCGTCCCTCGTGCTCGTCCCCATGGCGGAACTCGGCGCCGTACCCTGGCACGCCGCCCGCCTCCCCGGACGGCGCCGCAGCACGCACGGCTACGCCTGCCAGGAGGCCGACATCTCCTACCTGCCGTCCGCGCGGCTGCTGTGCGAGGTGGCCGCCCGCCCCGCCGGGAGGTCCCGGCAGGCTCTCGTCGTCGGCAACCCGACCCACGACCTGCACCACGCGGGCGAGGAGGCCGAGGCCATCCACCGCGCCTTCCACCCGGACGGCGACCTCCTCGGCCCCGGCACCGCGACCCCCGCCGCCGTCACCGACTGGCTGCGCCGGCAACGCGGCGGGCTGCTCCACCTCGCCTGCCACGGAGTGGTCCGCCAGGGCGAGCGGCACAGCGCCTATCTCGCCCTGTCGGGCGGGCGGCTGGCGGCCGAGGAACTCACCGAGGGCGCCGACCGCTACCGCCACCTCGACCTGGTGGTGCTCGCGGCCTGCCGCACGAACGTCTCCGGCCACGGCTACGACGAGGCGTACAGCCTGGCCACCGCGTTCCTCGTGGCCGGCGCCCGCTCCGTGATCGGCTCCCTGTGGCCCGTGCCCGACGAGGCGACCTCCCTGCTGATGTACATGACCCATCACTTCATGAGCCGCGACGGCCTGCCGCCCGGACCGGCGCTGCGCAGCGCCCAGTCCTGGATGCTCGACGACCGACGGCAACCGCCGCCCGGCATGCCGGACCGGCTGCGCGCCCGCGTCCCGTCCATCCGCGGCGACGACCTCACCGCGTGGGCGGGCTTCACCCACCTCGGCTGGTAGGCCCGTGTCAGGGGACCTGTGTACGCACGTCGACGTGGACCGTGCCCCAGCGGCCCACGCCGGCGGCCGGGCCGCCCGCGTCCCGGCCGCCCGACGGCCCGGCCAGCCGCAGCAGCCCGTCCCCGGCGGCCGACCCGCCGCGGGCGGCCTGCGGGACCTCCGACGACCAGGCGTCCAGCCGGAACGGGGCGAGGTTCAGTTCGTTCTCCGCCGCGATCACCCTCAGCCGGTCCCGGGTGAACGCACCCGGCACCACGGCGCTGCCGCGCGGCAGGTACAGCCACACCGGCTGCCCCCGCATCGCCCGCCCGGCCCGGCCGGGCCCCACGAAGTCGCCCGGGTACAGCTGCGGCGAGCAGGCGTAGCTGTCGGTCAGGTCGAGCAGGACGCACCACAGCGGCACGCCGGAATCGTTGTGGACGCGCACCCCCACCTGGGGCGGCCGGTGATCGGGAGTGTACGAGCAGACGATCTCCCCGTCGGCCGTGCGCCGCAGCCGCCCCACCGGCGTCTCCTCGACCGTGACCCGGATCAGCGACGACAGCCACGGATCGGGGTTGACGAGGTCACGCAGACGATGCCAGTGCGTGAGATGGGTCAGACAGGCGGCGACGCGTTCCGCGTCGCCCGGCGACCGCAGCGGCAGCGCGGGCAGCGGGCGTCCGGCGGCCCCGGACACCCGGGCCAGGCCGTCCCGGACCGCCACCCGCAGCGGCAGCCCGTCCCCGCCGAGAGACAGGGCCGGTGCCGCCTCGACGGCCCGCGCCACCAACCGTACGGCGGCCGGGTCCCCGGTGACCGTGACCGCCGCGGGCGGGAACGCCAGGGCGGAGGGCGTCACGCCGTACACCGACTCCCGGTCGCCGGGCGACGGCAGCCAGCCGGCCGGCCTCACCAGCGCCGACTCCGCCCGCACTTCGCACGCCACCACCCGTCTCGGAAAGGCGCCGTCGCCGAGCAGCGTGAACTCCGCCCCCGCCGCGCGCAGTCCGTGCGCCTGACCGCAGTCCACCTCCCAGCCCGCCGCCGTGTATCGCAGGTGGAACGGCGAGGAGGGAAGCGTGTCGCCGTACAGGAAGCGCGCGTTCTCCAAGCCGCGCAGCTCCGGGTGCTGTCCCGGCACCAGATCGCGTACGCGCGCCTCCACGCGCGCGTGCAGCGTGCCGTACGTGGGGTCGGGGCCCAGCCGGGCGAGGGCGCCGAGCAAGGCGTGGCTGAAGTGGCCGCGGACCTCGTCGCCGAGCCGGTCCTCGTGGGCGCCCTCCTGCGGCCGGCAGGCCGCCAGCAGGACGTGCTCGCGCGGCTGCGGCCCCGGACCGCCGGCCCCGCGCGCCCCGCCCGGTTCCGGGGTACGCCACCACGGCCGCCAGGACACGCTCCGCGCGGTGCGGCCTGGAACGACGTCACGGGTGGCTCCGCCCGCGTGACAGCAGTCGAGGACGGCGACCACATGGGTGCCCCGCGCGGCGATCCGGTCCAGGAGCACGCCGAGTTCGGCGTCCTGGAGCAGCGGCTGCCCGCCGGCGGCGAGGCTGTCGTGGCACACCAGGGCCTGCGCCCTGCCGGTCGCCTCTTGGGGATCGTCCGTGTCCCGCTCGCTGCCGTGGCCGCTGAACCACAGCAGGGCCGTGTCGCCCGGGCCGCCGCGCCCGAGATGGTCCTCGATGCCCGCGAGCACCGCCGCGCGGGTGGCCTCCCCGTCGAGGAGGGTCCTGATCCCGCAGGCGAGCGCGCTGCGCTCCCGCAGCCATTTCTCCGCGGCCCGGACGTCGTTGACGCAGCCTCGCAGGCGCGCGCCGGGATAGTCGTCGATGCCCACCAGCAAGGCGTACACGGTCCGCATGCGGCGATCCTGCCAGGGCGCGGCGGGCCGGGTGGGGCGTTTGCGGGGCGAACGCCGGGCGAGTACCGGGCGAGTCCGGGCGCACCCATGTCCTCATCGGCTCTGGCCAGTTGACAGTGGTGCGGCACGGCACGGCACGGCACGGCACGGCACGACACGACGGCCGCACAGCCGGCCGGCCGGCCGGACACGACGACAGCAGGACCCGACGACAGCACGACGTGGGTCAGGGCGACAGCGCGGAGTGCGACACGCACAGCACGCGAGCACGCAGGCACGCGAGCACGACGGAGAGGACAGCAGGGTGAACTCGGGGGGACGCGATCCGTACCAGCCGTCATGGCCACCACCCCCGCGGCGCGGACCGCACGTGCCGCCGCAGCCCGGCCCCTACGGCCCGTACCCGCCCCATGGGCGCGGCCCCTACCGGCCGCCGCAGCCGCACGCGCCGCTCCTGCGCCGGCTGAGCGCGGACGAGTGGCCGCCGCTGCGGGAGCTGCTGCGGGGGACACGGGGGCAGGGGCGGGGCTGCTTGTGGATGCTGATGCTCTTCACGTGCGCCGGGGGTGTGATCCTGCCCCTGATGGCCGGATATCCCCTGCTCCGCTCGGGCCACAACAAGGCCCGGCGCGTTTTCCCGCGCGAGCACCACCGGATCGTCGAGCCCGACGTGATCCGGGCGCAGCAGGCGCGTGCCTGGACGGCAGCCGCCATGTCCTTCGTCATCCTGACGGTGTACGGCAGACCGGAGGACATCGAGCAGGCGCAGCAGCAGTACTTCCTGCGCCTCGGGATCGCTCCGTGGCTGCTCCTGCTCAGCGCGCCGGCCGTGGTGGCCCTGCTGCTGCGCTGGGCCGTCCCGGAGGCCCGGCAGGCCATGCGGCGGAACCTGCGCGCCGCCGGCCGTTCGGCCCTGTGGTACTTCGGGACCGCGACGTGCGTGCCGCTGCTGCTCCTGCTGGGGTTCGGCGTGTCGCGCTTCGCGCAGGACGCCGGCCCGACGGCGCGCTACCTCGCCTTCGGCCTGATGTGCGCTGAGCTGGCGGCCCTGGTGTGGGCGGGCGGTTTCCTGGTGTTCGCCACGGGGCCCGCCGTCCGCGGCGCCTTCAACACCGCGCAGGTGCACGCGGCGCTTCCCGCCCTGCTCACCGGCGTCATGGTGTGGGAGTTCACGGCGATCAGCGTCGTGATCGGCGGTCCGCCGCCCGGTCCGCCGCTGGTGCAGATCGCCGCCCTGATCGGCGGCCCCGCGTCGGTGACGGCCGTGGCCTGGTGGGAGATCCACCGGCTGCGCACCCGGCACGGGGTGGTGCTGCGCGGGGCGGCGTGATCCCGCGTGGGGCGGCGTGATCCCGCGCGGGGCGGCGTGATCCCGCGCGGGGCGGCCGTGATTTCGTAAGCCCATGACTGCGATCCGACTGCTCCTCGTCGACGACGACCCCTTGGTGCGGGCCGGCCTGTCCTTCATGCTGGGCGGGGCCGGCGACATCGAGATCGTCGGCGAGGCCGCCGACGGCGACGAGGCCGTGGCGCAGGTCGCGCGGACCCGCCCGGACGTGGTGCTCATGGACATCCGGATGCCGACGGTGGACGGTCTCACCGCCACCGAACGGCTGCGCTCCCGCGCTGACGCCCCGCAGGTCGTGGTGCTCACCACGTTCCACGCCGACGACCAGGTGCTGCGCGCCCTGCGCGCGGGCGCCGCCGGATTCGTCCTCAAGGACACCCCGCCCGCCGAGATCCTCGACGCCGTGCGCAAGGTCGCGGCGGGCGACCCCGTGCTCTCGCCCGCCGTCACCCGGCAGTTGATGGCCCACGCGGCGGGCACCGCCGACGTCCGGCGCACCCGCGCGCGGGAGCGCATCGCCGACCTCGCCGAGCGGGAACGCGAGGTCGCCGTCGCGGTGGGCCACGGCCTGTCCAACGCCGAGATCGCCCAGCGGCTGTTCATGAGCGTGCCCACCGTCAAGACCCACGTCTCCCGCATCCTCGCCAAGCTGGACCTCAACAACCGCGTCCAGATAGCCCTGCTGGCGTACGACGCGGGACTCCTGGACGCGGACGACCCCGCCGGGCACTGATCGGGGCGCCCGTCCGTTGACGGGGTGACAGGAGGGACAGACATGGGGGACTTGATCGATCTCGCCGCCCACGGCGACGCGTTCCGCACCGACCCGCACCCGGTGTACGCCGAGCTGCGCGCGCGGGGCCCGGTGCACCGGGTGCTGCTGCCGGCGCCCGAGGGGTACGAGACCTGGCTGGTGGTGGGGTACGAGGAGGCGCGCGCCGCGCTCGCCGACCCGCGGCTGTCCAAGGACGCCAGCCGGATCGGCATCACTCCGCTCGACCAGGAGCTGATCGGGCCGTATCTGCTGGTCGTCGACCCGCCGCGGCACACCCGGCTGCGCTCGCTCGTCACCCGCGCGTTCACCGCCCGCCGGGTGGAGGAGCTGCGGCCCCGGGTGCAGAGGATCACCGACGACCTGCTCGACGCGATGCTCCCGCTCGGCCGCGCCGACCTCGTCGAGTCGTTCGCCTTCCCGCTGCCTATCACCGTGATCTGCGAGCTGCTCGGCGTGCCAGAGCTGGACCGGGCGGGCTTCCGCGCGCTGTCCACCGAGGTCGTCGCCCCGACGAGCGCGCAGAGCGGCAACGACGCGGTCGCCCGCCTGGGCACCTACCTCACCGAACTGATCGAGGACAAGCGCCGCACCGGTCCCGGCGACGACCTGCTCGGCGCGCTCATCGGCACCACCACCGAGGACGGCGACCGGCTCTCCCCGGAGGAACTGCGCGGCATGGCCTACCTGCTGCTGATCGCGGGCCACGAGACGACGGTCAACCTCATCACCAACGGGGTGCACGCCCTGCTCACCCACCCCGCCCAACTGGCCGCGCTGCGCGCCGACATGACGCTGATGGACAGCGCCGTGGAGGAGATGCTGCGCTGGGAGGGGCCGGTGGAGAACGCCACCTTCCGGTACGCCGCCGAGCCGCTGGAGATAGGCGGCACCCGCATCGAGGCGGGCGAGCCCGTCATGATCGGCCTCACCGCGGGCGACCGCGACGACGCCCGCTATCCCGACGCCCACCGCTTCGACATCCGCCGCGACCCCCGCGGTCACCTCGCCTTCGGCCACGGCATCCACTACTGCCTGGGCGCACCCCTGGCCCGGCTGGAGGCACGCACCGCCATCCGCTCCCTCCTCGACCGAGCTCCGGACCTCACCCTGGACGGACCGCCCGGCGACTGGCTGCCGGGCATGCTGATGCGCGGCATGCGGAGCCTGCCGGTGCGCTGGTGACCACCCCACCCACCGGCCTCACTCACCGACCGGACCCTGCCCGCGGCGCCTCGTCCCTCGATCCGCGATGCAGACGCCGCGCCCTGGTACGCGTACGCCTTCCGCGCCCCGCCGGCCGTGATCTCCCGGTGCGCCCGCCGGCCGTACCTCCTGGCGCGCCCGCCTACCGGAACACCGCCTCCGCCCCGCCCGGGATCTCCGCCAGCCGTACCGGTCTGCGCTCGCGGCGTGAGCGTTCGCAGGCCTCGGCGATGCGCAGGGCCTGCAGCGCCTCGCGGCCGTCGCACGGGTTGGGCCGCTCACCCCGTACGACCTCCACGAAGGCGGTGAGTTCGGCCTGGTACGCGGGTCCGAAGCGCTCCAGGAAGCCGGTCCACGGCCGGGACGCGGCGGGCGGCCCGGTGGGCTCGGTGGACGCGATCGGGGTCCGGTCGTCCAGGCCGACGACGATCTGGTCCAGCTCCCCGGCCAGCTCCATGCGGACGTCGTAGCCCGCCCCGTTGAGCCGGGTGGCGGTCGCCGTGACCAGGGTGCCGTCGTCCAGGGTGAGCAGCGCCGCGCCCGTGTCGACATCGCCCGCCGCGCGGAACATCGGGGGACCGGCGTCGGACCCGGCTGCGTACACCTCGACCACCTCGCGGCCGGTCACCCAGCGGGCGATGTCGAAGTCGTGGATGAGGGTGTCGCGGAACAGCCCGCCGGACAGCGGCAGGTACTCGGCCGGCGGCGGGGCCGCGTCGGAGGTCATGGCCCGCACGGTGTGCAGCCGCCCGAGCCGCCCGGCGCGGACCGCCTCGCGCGCCCCCGTGTACCCCACGTCGAAGCGCCGCTGGAACCCCATCTGCAGGACGGTCCCGGCCGCCTCGACCTCGGCGAGCGCGTGCAGTGTGCCGGGCAGGTCGAGCGCGATCGGCTTCTCGCAGAACACCGGCAGCCCGGAGCGCGCCGCCCGCCCGATCAGTTCGGCGTGGGCCGCGGTCGCCGTGGTGATCACCACCGCGTCCACCCCCCACCGGAAGATCTCCTCCACACCGGGCGCGGCCGTCTCACCCAGCCGGTGGGCCAGCTCCTGGGCCCGCGCGGGCTCCGTGTCCGTCAGGATCAGGGAGCCGACGTCGCGATGGCGGCTGAGCGTGTTCGCATGGATGGTGCCGATGCGGCCCGTACCGATGACCCCGATGCGCATGGAATCACGGTGGGGGCGGAGCCACCCCACTGTCAATCCGAATGTCCGGACAATCGGACTACACAACTTCCCGTCAACCAGTCGTGAAAGCTACGCTCGGCCCGTGCCGAAACCAGATGTCGACCCGACCGTCCAGCTCGACCTCAGTGTGGACCGCAGCTCCCCGGTCCCCCTGTACTTCCAGCTGTCCCAGCAGCTGGAGTCCGCGATCGAACAGGGGACGCTGACCCCGGGCAGCCTGCTGGGCAACGAGATCGAGCTGGCCGCCCGGCTCGGCCTGTCCCGGCCCACCGTCCGCCAGGCCATCCAGTCCCTCGTCGACAAGGGACTGCTGGTGCGCCGCCGCGGCGTCGGCACCCAGGTCGTGCACAGCCAGGTCAAGCGCCCCCTGGAGCTGAGCAGCCTCTACGACGACCTGGAGGCGGCCGGCCAGCGTCCCGCCACGAAGGTGCTGGTCAACACGGTCGTCCCGGCGTCCGCCGAGGTAGCCGCCGCGCTCGGGGTCGCCGAGGACAGCGACGTCCACCGCGTCGAACGGCTCCGGCTCGCGCACGGTGAGCCGATGGCGTACCTGTGCAACTTCCTGCCGCCCGGTCTGCTCGACCTGGACACCGCGCAGCTGGAGGCCACCGGCATGTACCGGCTGATGCGGGCCGCCGGGATCACCCTGCACAGCGCCCGGCAGTCCATCGGCGCCCGCGCCGCCACCGCCGCCGAGGCCGAGCGGCTCGGCGAGACCGAGGGCGCCCCGCTGCTCACCATGCAGCGCACCACCTTCGACGACACCGGCCGTGCCGTGGAGTACGGCACCCACACCTACCGCCCGAGCCGCTACTCCTTCGAGTTTCAGCTCCTCGTACGGCCCTGAACCGGTGCCCCGGCGCACGCTCCCGCAGGCGCCGCTGTTCGTCGCAATGTCCGGACAAGGTGACCGATTCGTGCTCCCCGGTCACGAGGGGCACGATCCCCGTGTTCGATACTGGGGCGTTTGGGGCCGGTGAGGTGACCG
This sequence comes from Streptomyces sp. NPDC052687, assembly GCF_040678395.1. Taxonomy (NCBI): domain Bacteria; kingdom Bacillati; phylum Actinomycetota; class Actinomycetes; order Kitasatosporales; family Streptomycetaceae; genus Streptomyces; species Streptomyces sp. NPDC052687. The sequence goes on from NZ_JBFATR010000037.1 coordinate 14,625, forward strand.
GTCCGGACGCACGAAGAACGACGTATCGACGAACGCAGCAAGAAGGGCACGGCCTCGGCACGGTTTCGGACCTGGGTAGGCATCGCGGTGGCAGGGGCACTGACACTGTCCCTCGCAGGGTGCAGCAGCACCGGCGGCAAACGCGCCGAGGACGCCCGCAAGGCCGCGGCCGCCCGGGGAAAGGCGGCGGTGACCACCCCCCGCTGGACCTTCGCCATGATCACCCACTCGGGTGACGGCGACACCTTCTGGGACATCGTCCAGAGCGGCGCGAAGGAAGCCGCCGCCAAGGACAACATCAACTTCCTCTACTCGCACGACGACGAGGCCCAGCAGCAGGCCCAGCTCGTCGACGCGGCCATCGACAAGAAGGTCGACGGCATCATCGTCACCCTCGCCAAGCCCGACGCGATGAAGGCCGCCGTCGCCCGCGCCGTCAAGGCCGGCATCCCCGTGGTGACCGTGAACTCCGGTTCCGAGGAGTCCAAGGAGTTCGGCGCGCTCACCCACATCGGCCAGGACGAGACCATCGCCGGCCAGGCCGTCGGCGAGGAACTGAACAAGCGCGGCAGGAAGAAGGCGCTCTGCGTCCTGCACGAGCAGGGCAACGTCGGCCACGAGCAGCGCTGCGCCGGCGTGAAGGACACCTTCGACGGCACGGTGCAGAACCTCTACGTCACCGGAACCAGCATGCCCGACGTGCAGTCCGCCATCGAGGCCAAGCTGCAGACCGACAAGAAGGTCGACGCCGTCGTCACCCTCGGCGCCCCCTACGCCGACACCGCCGTCAAGGCCAGGCAGGGCGCGGGCAGCGACGCCGAGATCGACACCTTCGACCTGAACGCCAAGGTCGCCGCCGGCCTCAAGGACGGCACCCTCGGCTTCGCCGTCGACCAGCAGCCCTACCTCCAGGGCTACCAGGCCGTCGACCTGCTGTGGCTGTACAAGTACAACGCCGACGTCCTCGGCGGCGGCAAGCCCGTGCTCACCGGCCCGCAGATCATCACCAAGGACCAGGCCGCCGCCCTGGAGGAGTACACGAAGCGGGGCACCCGATGAGCGCGACCACCACCACCGGCGACGAACGCCTGCTGCGCACCTCACCTGTGCGCAAGCTGCTCGGCCGCCCCGAGCTGGGCTCGGTCGTCGGCGCCCTCGCCGTCTTCGTCTTCTTCGCCTTCGCCGCCGACAGCTTCCTGCGCGCCTCCAGCCTCAGCACCGTCCTGTACGCGGCCTCCACGATCGGCATCATGGCCGTCCCGGTCGCGCTGCTGATGATCGGCGGCGAGTTCGACCTGTCCGCGGGTGTCCTGGTGACGTCGTCGGCGCTGATCTCGTCGATGTTCAGCTACCAGATGACCGCCAACGTCTGGGTCGGCGTCGGCGTCTCGCTGCTCGTCACCCTCGCGATCGGCGCCTTCAACGGCTTCATGCTGACCCGCACGAAGCTCCCCAGCTTCATCATCACGCTCGGCACCTTCCTCATGCTCACCGGCATGAACCTCGGCTTCACCAAGCTCATCTCCGGCACCGTCTCCACCAAGACGATCGCCGACATGGAGGGCTTCCCGAGCGCCCGTGACGTCTTCGCCTCGACCCTCACGATCGGCGGCGTCGACTTCAAGATCACCATCCTGTGGTGGTTCGCGCTCGTCGCCGTCGCCTCCTGGATCCTGCTGCGCACCCGCGCCGGCAACTGGATCTTCGCGGTCGGCGGCAACCAGGACGCCGCCCGCGCGGTGGGCGTCCCCGTCGCCGCCACCAAGACCGGCCTCTACATGGGCGTCGCCTTCGGCGCCTGGATCGCCGGCCAGCACCTGCTCTTCTCGTACGACGTCGTCCAGTCCGGCGAGGGCGTCGGCAACGAGCTGATCTACATCATCGCCGCCGTCATCGGCGGCTGCCTGATCACCGGCGGCTACGGCAGCGCCGTCGGCTCGGCGGTCGGCGCGTTCATCTTCGGCATGACCAGCAAGGGCATCGTCTTCGCCGAGTGGAACCCCGACTGGTTCAAGTTCTTCCTCGGAGCGATGCTGCTCCTCGCGACCCTGCTCAACGCCTGGGTCCGCAAGCGCGCGGAGGCCACCAAGTGACGACCGACACCGCGACCCGCACGGCGCTCGTGGAGCTGACCGGCGTCAGCAAGCACTACGGCAACGTCCGCGCTCTCGAAGGCGTCTCGCTCCAGGTGCGGGCGGGCGAGATCACCTGCGTGCTGGGCGACAACGGCGCGGGCAAGTCGACGCTCATCAAGATCGTCGCGGGGCTGCACCAGCACGACGGCGGCACCCTGCGCATCGACGGCGAGGAGACCCGCCTGTCCTCCCCGCGCGAGGCCCTGGACCGCGGCATCGCCACTGTCCACCAGGACCTGGCCGTCGTCCCGCTCATGCCGGTGTGGCGCAACTTCTTCCTCGGCTCCGAACCGCGGAAGGGAACCGGCCCCTTCAAGCGCATGGACGTCGACTTCATGCGCAGGACGACGCGCGCCGAACTCCTCCGCATGGGCATCGACCTCCGTGACGTCGACCAGCCCATCGGCACCCTCTCCGGCGGCGAGCGCCAGTGCGTGGCCATCGCGCGGGCCGTGTACTTCGGTGCGAAGGTCCTCATCCTCGACGAGCCCACGGCGGCACTGGGCGTCAAGCAGTCGGGCGTCGTCCTGAAGTACGTGGCGGCCGCCCGCGACGAGGGCCTGGGCGTTGTGTTCATCACCCACAACCCGCACCACGCGTACCTCGTCGGCGACCGCTTCGTCCTGCTCCGCCGCGGGACCATGGTGGGCAACCACACACGGGACGAGATCTCCTTGGATGAACTCACGGACCAGATGGCGGGCGGAACCGACCTCGCGGAGCTACGCCGCGAACTGAAGCGTCTCTGAGGGGCGCGGGGCGTGACGATGTGCGGCTCCAGCCGCGTGGGCGCGACAGGCCACAACGGCGCCGCACCCGGCCCGCGACCGGAACCGCGCGATTCCGCACCCCGCACCCCCGTGAGGCAGAATCGGCCCCGATGAGCACCTACGGCACCTTCAGCGCCCCCATCGGCTCCCGGCGTGCCCCCGCCCTGAGAACGATCGGCACCCGGGAACGCCGCTCCCATCTGACCGCACCCCGCGTGCCCACGGTCGGCATCGACATCGGCGGCACGAAGGTGATGGCGGGCGTCGTCGACGCCGACGGCAACATCCTGGAGAAGCTGCGCACGGAGACCCCGGACAAGTCCAAGAGCCCCAAGGTCGTCGAGGACACCATCGTCGAGCTGGTGCTGGACCTGTCCGACCGGCACGACGTGCACGCCGTCGGCATCGGCGCGGCCGGCTGGGTCGACGCCGACCGCAACCGGGTGCTGTTCGCGCCCCACCTGTCGTGGCGCAACGAACCCCTGCGCGACCGCATCGCCGACCGGCTCGCCGTCCCCGTGCTCGTCGACAACGACGCCAACACCGCCGCCTGGGCGGAGTGGCGCTTCGGCGCCGGCCGCGGCGAGGACCACCTCGTCATGATCACCCTCGGGACCGGCATCGGCGGCGCCATCCTGGAGGACGGCCAGGTCAAGCGGGGCAAGTTCGGCGTGGCCGGCGAGTTCGGCCATATGCAGGTGGTGCCCGGCGGCCACCGCTGCCCGTGCGGCAACCGCGGCTGCTGGGAGCAGTACAGCTCCGGCAACGCGCTGGTCCGCGAGGCCAGGGAGCTGGCCGCCGCCGACTCCCCGGTGGCGTACGGGATCATCGAGCACGTCAAGGGCCAGATCGCCGACATCACCGGCCCGATGATCACCGAGCTGGCCCGCGAGGGCGACGCGATGTGCGTCGAACTGCTCCAGGACATCGGCCAGTGGCTCGGCGTCGGCATCGCCAACCTCGCCGCCGCGCTCGACCCCTCCTGCTTCGTCATCGGCGGCGGCGTCTCGGCCGCCGACGACCTCCTGATCGGCCCCGCGCGGGATGCCTTCAGACGGCATCTGACCGGCCGCGGCTACCGCCCCGAGGCCCGGATCGTGCGGGCCCAGCTCGGCCCCGAGGCCGGCATGGTCGGGGCCGCCGACCTCGCCCGGCTCGTCGCCCGCCGCTTCCGCCGCGCCAAGCGCCGCCGCGTGGAGCGCCACGAACGCTACGAGCGGTACGCGCAGACCCGCCGCGCCCAGGGGGCGCCGTGACCTCGGCTCCCCTGCCGCACCAGCCCGGCCCGCCCGACGAGCCGCAGCGCCCCGCCGAGGACCGCGGCCACATGATCCGCCGCCGCGCGCTGACCCTGCTCATCATCGTGCTGCTCATCGGCGTCCCGGCCGGCTACCTCGTCATCTCCGCGAACCAGAGCCGCGACAGCGGCAAGGACAAGGAGAAGAAGTACTCCGCGACCGGCCTCACCGAGGGCTGGCCGTCGAAGGTGCAGCGCCGCCTCTACCAGGTGCCGATACCGCACCCGTCGAACAAGGTCGCCTGGTACGAGACCAACAACTGGAAGACCAGCCGCCTCTACGTCCAGTTCCAGACCACGCACGACGGCCTGGACGCCTTCCTGAACGAGCTGGGCGCCGGCCGCGGCGACCTGGTCAAGGACGACATCGCCATCGGCGCCCGCGACCGTGACGTCACCGGCTGGAAGTTCACCGGCCCCGGCGCCCGGACCGGCCCGAACTACGGCCTGGTGCGCGAGCAGAAGAACCCCAAGCCGACCCAGCACGTCGTCGTGAACTTCGGCAATCCGACGTATCCGATGGTGTACGTCGTCTCGCGCACCACTCCCTGACGCAGCGGCCCCTGCCCTGGCCCTGGCCCCGCTCCGCCCCCGCTTCGGCCCCGTCTCGGCCCGGCTTCGGCTCCGCTTCGGCCCGGCCCCGGACGGCCGCCGGGGCCGATTGTCAGACCCGGCCCGTAGAGTCGAAGACGACTGATCGACGCGCACGGGCGGGAGGTGACCAGACGTATGCGCGACACGGCGACAGCCCCGGCGACCGCCGCGGCGGTGGGACCGGGGCCCGGGGGCGGACAGGCCGGTGCGCGGGTGCCCGCCGGGCTCGCGGCCGTCTTCCTTCCCGCCCCGCTGCCGCGCGACGGCCGGATCGTCTTCTGGGACCCCGACGGCGACACCCCGGCCGGCCCGCCCGCCGCCGAACCCACCGAGCTGACGGTCGTACGCCGCCACGGCTCCTCGGTGCGCCGCCGCACGACGCCCGCGCTGAGCGTCTCCCTCGACACGGCCCTGCCGCTGCTGGTCCACGCCCGGCACGACCCCGCCGCCCACCCCGCCACCGCCTGCTGGGGAGCGGCCGCCCTGCACGCCCTGCGGCTCACCGCGCGCGGCCGCCTCCTGCCCGGACTCACCCCCACCGGCCACGACGCCTGGCGGGCCGGCCCGCTCGACCCCGACGACCTGGCCCACCTGCGCGCCATCGCCGCCGCCCTGCCGTACGAGGGACACGCGGTGCCCCTGCCCGGCCCCGGCCCGCTCCGGCTGCCCGAGCCGGAAGCGCTGATGCGCGCCTTCCTGGACGCCGTCGCCGACACCCTGCCCCGCACCCCCGCCGCACCGCACACCGCCGGGCGCCCCTTCGCCGACCGCCGCCCGCAGCACCTGCCCGACGCCCACGACTGGGCCGCCGAGGTCGCCGCCGGCATGGACGCGGGCGTGCGGATCTCCCTCCGCCTCGACCTGTCGGCGTACGACCTGTTCGACACCGGACAGGACACCCCGGCGCAGGACGGCGCGAACGGCACCGACGGCTCGTACGGGGCCCGGCTGCGCCGCGCGGGCGCCGCGATCGTCCAGGTGCACGGCCTCGCCGACCCCACCCTCGTCACCGACGCCGCGGCCCTGTGGGCAGGCGAGGCGGACACCGCGTTCGGGCCCCGCGCGCGGGTCGACGCCGCTCTCGCCGTCCGCCGCGCCGCCCGGGTCTGGCCCCCGCTCGACCGGCTCGCCGACCAGGACGTGCCCGACGTCCTCGCCCTCTCCGAGGAGGAGCTGGGCGACCTGCTCGGCGTCGCCGCCGCCCGCCTGGCCGCCGCCGGAGTCGCCGTGCACTGGCCGCGCGACCTCGCCCGCGACCTCACCGCCGCCGCCGTGGTGCGCCCCGCGCCGGGCTCCGCGACCGACGGCACCGGCTTCTTCGAGAGCGAGGAACTGCTCCAGTTCCGCTGGCAGCTCGCGCTCGGCGGGGAACCGCTCAGCGAGGCCGAGATGGACGCCCTCGCCGAGGCCCACCGCCCCGTCGTCCGGCTGCGTGACCAGTGGGTGCTCGTCGACCCCGCCCTCGTCCGCAAGGCCCGCAAACGCGAACTGGGCCTGCTCGACCCGGTCGACGCGCTGTCCGTCGCCCTCACCGGCACCGCCGAGGTCGACGGCGAGACCGTCGAGGCGGTCCCGGCCGGGGCGCTCGCCGCGCTGCGCGACCGCCTGACCGCCGGCATCCGCCCCGCCGAACCCCCCGCCGGCCTGCACGCCACGCTCCGCGACTACCAGCTGCGCGGCCTGGCCTGGCTCGACCTCATGACCTCCCTCGGCCTCGGCGGCTGCCTCGCCGACGACATGGGCCTCGGCAAGACCATCACCGTCATCGCCCTGCACCTCAAGCGGGCCCGCCCCGAACCGACCCTCGTGGTCTGCCCCGCCTCCCTGCTCGGCAACTGGCAGCGGGAGATCGAACGGTTCGCCCCGGGCGTCCCCGTCCGCCGCTACCACGGCACCGGCCGCAGCCTCGACGACCTCGACGGCGGCTTCGTCCTCACCACCTACGGCACCATGCGCTCCGCGGCCCCCGTCCTCGCCGCCCACCCCTGGGGCATGGTCGTCGCCGATGAGGCCCAGCACGTGAAGAACCCGTACTCGGCCACCGCCAAGGCCCTGCGCACGATCCCCACGCCCGCGCGCGTGGCCCTCACCGGCACACCGGTCGAGAACAACCTCTCCGAGCTGTGGGCCCTGCTGGACTGGACGACCCCCGGACTCCTCGGCCCCCTCAAGTCCTTCCGCGCCCGGCACGCCCGCGCCGTGGAGAATGGCGAGGACCAGGAGGCGGTGACCCGGCTGGCCCGCCTCGTCCGCCCCTTCCTGCTGCGCCGCAAGAAGTCGGACCCGGGCATCGTCCCCGAGCTGCCGCCCAAGACGGAGACCGACCACCCCGTCCCCCTCACCCGCGAGCAGGCCGCGCTGTACGAGGCGGTGGTGCGCGAGTCGCTGCTCGCCATCGAGACGGCGGAAGGCATGGCCCGCCGGGGCCTGGTCCTGAAGCTCCTGACCTCGTTGAAGCAGATCTGCGACCACCCCGCGCTGTACCTGAAGGAGGAACCCGCGCGGGCCGGCACCGACCGCCTCGCCGCCCGCTCCGGCAAGCTCGCCCTGCTCGACGAGCTGCTGGACACCCTCCTCGCCGAGGACGGCTCGGCGCTGGTCTTCACCCAGTACGTGGGCATGGCCCGCCTCATCACCGCCCACCTCGTCGGCCGCGCGGTCCCCGTCGACCTCCTGCACGGCGGCACACCGGTGCCCGAGCGGGAGCGGATGGTCGACCGCTTCCAGAGCGGGGCCACCCCCGTCCTCGTCCTCTCCCTCAAGGCCGCCGGCACGGGCCTCAACCTCACCCGCGCGGGCCATGTCGTCCACTTCGACCGCTGGTGGAACCCGGCCGTCGAGGAACAGGCCACCGACCGCGCGTACCGCATCGGCCAGACCCAGCCCGTCCAGGTCCACCGCCTCGTCACCGAGGGCACGGTCGAGGACCGCATCGCCGAGATGCTGGCCGCCAAGCGCGCCCTCGCCGACGCCATCCTCGGCTCCGGCGAGGCCGCCCTCACCGAACTGACCGACCGGGAGCTGTCCGACCTGGTGTCCCTGCGGAGGACGTCATGAGCGAGACACCACAGGACCGGGACACCGACCCGACGGGCGCCGAACGGGAACCCCTGGAGGACACCGGGGCCGGCCGGGCACGCGCCGAGCGCCCTGGAGACGCGGCCCGCCGCGCGCTGCGGGCCGCGCGGGCGGCACACGAGGCGGAAGAGGCACGCCGCTCCTCGGAGTCCCCGCAGACCCGTGCCCTTCGTCCGGGTGACGCCGCGCGCGCGGCACTGCGCCGGGCGGTCGGGGCTAGGCGGGCTGCGGGGGAGCCGTTGGACGACGAGACGTCGGTGACCGACGCGCCGGCGCACACCACGGACACGGCGGCTCCCGACACGCCGAACACTGCCGGCCCCACGGCAACTTCCGCCGCCGGAAACACCACGGACTCCGCGCGCGAGGAAAGCGCGGCGGACGCCGCGTCCCCCCGCCCGAGCGGGCCGGAGACACCCCGCCCCGCCGACGTGGCCCGTGACGCGCTGCGCGCCGCCCGCCGGGAGCAGGAACGGGAACGCGAACGCGCGGCGGCCGCACGTGAGGCCGCCCGCGCGTCCCGCCCGGGCGCGGGCACCCGGCCGAGCCGTCCGGCGCCCTCTCCTGGAGCCGCGGCGACGAGGGAGATGGCGGCCTTCCTGGCGAACGCCTTCAGGTTGCCGGCGGGCACGGACGACCGGGCGGAGACGGACAGCACCGCCCCGCCCCGCGAGGGGCAGCCCGCCCAGCCCGCCCAGCCCGCGCCACCCTCGTCGAGCGAGGACACATCGGAGGCCGGCGCCCGCCCCGCGGCGTCCGCACACCCTCCGGCCTCGCAGCGCCCCACGGCCTCCGTGCGCCCTCCGGCCTCCGCGCGCCCCATGGCCTCCGCGCGCCCTACGGCCCCCGCACACCCTCCGGCCTCTCCCCGTCCCCTGGCCTCCGCACGCCCCCCGGCCTCCCCCCGCCCCACCGACTCGCGCCCCACCGACTCCCGCCCCCTGGCCTCCCCGCACCGCGACAGCGACCTGCGCCGCACCTTCCCCGCCTTCCCGGCCCGCCGCTCCGGGGACGGCGCCCGGTTCGCGGAGACCTGGTGGGGCAACGCGTGGATCACCGCGCTGGAGGAGGGCGCGCTGGACGCCGACCGGCTCGCGCGGGGCCGGGGTTACGCCGAGCAGGGGCACGTGGACGCCATCACGGTGACGCCCGGCCTGGTCCTCGCCTACGTCCACGGCAGCCGCCCCCGGCCGTACCGGGTGCAGATCCGGCTGCGCACCCTGGACGACGCCGACTGGGAGCGGTTCCTGGACGCCGCCGCGGACCGTCCCGGTCACATCGCCGCGCTGCTGGACAAGGAGATGCCGCACGCCCTCGCGGAGGGCGACGTCCCGCTGCTGCCCGGCCCCGGCGACCTGGAGCCCCGGTGCAGCTGCCCCGACCGCGGCCACCCCTGCAAGCACGCCGCCGCCCTGTGCTACCAGACCGCCCGGCTGCTCGACGCCGACCCCTTCGTCCTGCTCCTGCTGCGCGGCCGGGGCGAACGCGAACTAATCGACGCGCTCTCCCGGCTGAACGCCACGCGCGCGGCCCGCGCCGCCCGGGAACGCGACCCGGCGCCCCTGCCCGGCGTCCGCGCGACCGACGCCCTGGCCCCGCGCCCCCTGCCTCCGCTGCCCCCGCCGCTGCCGGTCCCCGCCCATCCGGAGCAGCCCCCGGCCTACCCGGCGGCGCCCGGCGGCCCCGACCCGCTCGCGCTGGACCAGCTCGCCACCGACGCCGCCGCCCGCGCCCACACCCTGCTCACCACGGGCCGCGACCCGGTCGCGGAGCTGACGCTGTGGCAGGACGCGGTACGGCTGGCCGCCGCCCGCCCCGGCGCCGGCCTGACCGCCGCCACCCGAGGCCTGTACGCGTCCCTCGCCGCCGCCGCGGGCCGCACCCCCGCCGAGCTGGCGCGCGCGGTGGCGGCCTGGCGGCAGGGCGGCCCGGACGGTCTCGCCGCACTGGAGGAACCCTGGGACCCGCCGGCCGGCCGTTTCGACCGCGCCCGCCCGCTGCTCCTCGCCGCCGACCTGCCCGCCTTCCGCCCCTGGCGCAACCGCCTCACCCACCCGCGCGGTCACATCCAGCTCCGCCTCGGCCGCGACGGCCTGTGGTACGCGTACGAGTCGGAACCGGGCGCGGACGACTGGTGGCCGAGAGGCACCCCGGACCCCGACCCGGTAGGCGCGCTCACCGGCCTGGGCGCCCCCGCCGACCCCTGACCGCACCCCGCGGCGGCGCGCGGCCCGGCGTCAGAGGCCCGTCGCGTCGCACAGCCCGACCAAGAGAGGGACCCGATGCCGTCCGAGACGACCCCTGCGCCGGACCCGTCCGCGCGGCACTTCGGCGTGGCGGGCATGCGCCGCTTCACCGCCCCGGACGCGTACGCCGCCGGGATCCCGGAGCCGACGCGGGAGCTCCTGGCCCGGACCGGTGTGCCGCTGCGCGTCGGCCCGTACTTCACCGCGGCCCGCGAGGACGACGCCCTGACGCTCGGCGGGTTCGCGGGCCGTCACGGCGTCACGGTCCCCGACGACATCGCCGGTGCGGTGCGCCTGGGCACCGACCGCCTGGGCCAGGTCTGCGTCGGTTCCGACGGAGCGGTACGGGCGCTGTTCCTCGGCCAGTTCGGCATGGACGACCTGTACGTCAGCTCCGGCGTGGACGCCTTCAACCGGTCGCTCGCCGCACTCGACCGCCGCATGCCGGTCATCGCGGCGGCCGGAAGCCTGCCGGTCGCCGCTGCCGCCTTCCGGGAGCTGAACGCCGAACTGCGGTCCGTGGACCCGGCCGCGTTCGCGCACCGGGAGAGCTGGTGGCCGCGCGTCCTGGACGACGTCCGCCACACCCTCAACTTCCCGTTCTCCGCCGCCTTCGCATACGTCGACGAGGGTGGCCGCAAGCAGATCGCCACGGACGCGACCGGACCCGGCCGCCCCCACCCCGAGGAACTGGTCTGGGACCGGCTCGCCGCCCAGGGCGTCCGCCCCGAGCGGGTACGACGTGTGTACGGCGAGCTCCAGCCGTGCATGATGCCCGGCCACTACTGCGCCGTCTGGCTCCAGCGGTACTTCCCCCACGCCGAGTTCACTCACAGCTTCGACTACGGCGACACCGCCGACTCCCGTGAGGAGGCCATGAAGGAACTGATCGCCCACGCCGCGCGGCAGCCGCGGTGACCGCGCCCGCACCGGCGTGAGGGGACCGTGCGCCCGCCCGCGGCGGCGTGGGCGGGCGCACGGCGGCGCGGGCGGGCGGGCGCGGCGGCGCGGGCGCCGAGTCGTCAGGCCGCCTGGACGGTGACGGTGCACAGGCGCTTGGTGGCCCGGGTCAGGGCCACGTACAAGTCCCTCTCACCGCCGGGGCGGGCCGCGATGATCTCGTCGGGGTCGGCGACCACGACCCCGTCGAACTCCAGGCCGCGCGCTTCGGACGCCGGCACGATGCGCGCCTGCTGCGCGATGCCCCGGGCCGTCAGCTCGCTCACCCTGCTGTCCGCGCAGATCACGCCCAGCAGCTCGCCCGGGTGCGCGGCGCTCTGGGCGCGCAGTTCCCGTTCGACGGCGGCGACCAGCCCGTCCGCGGGTGCGGTCACGGTGCGGGGGCTCTCACCGCTGCGCAGGGACCGCGTGGGCACCTGTTCCGGGGCGATCCGCGCGAGCAGGTCCCGGACGCTCTCCAGGATCTCCTGCGTGGTGCGGTAGCTGACGGTCAGGTTGTGCAGTCTGAACCGCGGCCCGACATGGGGGCTCAGGGCTTCCTTCCAGTCGCGTGCGGTCGTGACCGGGCCTGCCTGGGCGAAGTCACCCACCAGCGTCATCGCCCTGGCCGGGCAGCGGCGGACGATCATCCGCCACTGCATGGCGGTCAGTTCCTGCGCCTCGTCGACGACGACATGCCCGTACGTCCGCTCGGGAGCGCCGTCGACCAGGCCCGCCGCCTCGTCCAGCAACGGCACGTCGGCATCGGTCCACGGGTCGTCCGGTCCGCGCAGCAGAAGGGACCGCTCCTGCGCGGACAGGTGGGGGAGGTGCTCGGCGAGAGCGCCGGCGTCCGTCAGGAGCGCCCGCACGAGGTCACCGGGTACCAGCCGCGGCCACAGCGCCTCGACCGCTCGGTCGAAATCGGCGTCGTCGAGGAGGTCGGCCCGGATGGTGTCCAGGTCCAGTTCGTGGACCGGACCGGGGTCGGCCGCGCCCTCGGCACGACGCTGGGCGGCTCCCGTGAACCGGTCGAGGTTGATGCCCGTCATCCGTTCGGCATCGGCGTCGATCTGCTCCAGGAGGTCGCTCATGTCTCGTTGCATCGCGTCGGTGACCGTGTCGACCAGCAGCTCTTTGAACACCTCGCGCGCGGGGTTGTGCCCGGACACGGCCGCCAGTGCCGCCTTGCGCGCCGCGGCGACCTCCTCGTGGGGGAGGTGGATCCGCTCCTGTCCGACCCGCACGGTGAAGTCACCGGCGGGGGCCTGGTGGACGCGCAGCAGGCCGGCCAGCGCGTCAGCGAGGTCGGAACCGCCCTTCAGGCGCCCCGTGTCGAGCGGGCCCGTCGTGTCCGCGGACACTCCGGCCAGTTCCGGGAGGGTGGCGAGAACGACGTCGTTCTCGCCGAGCGAGGGAAGGACCTGGGAGATGTAGTCGAGGAACCGGGCGTTGGGGCCCACGACCAGGACACCCTCCTCCGCGGCGCGCGGGAACGCATACAGGACGTAGGCCGCGCGGTGCAGGGCGACCACCGTCTTGCCGGTGCCGGGCCCGCCCTGTACGACGGTCACCCCGCGGTGGGCGGAGCGGACGATCTGGTCCTGCTCGGCCTGCAGGGTGGCGACGGCCGCGTGCATTTTGCCCGTGCGCCGTGCCGACAGGGCCTCGGTCAGCGGGCCGTCCCCGACGACGTCCTCGTCGGTCGGCGCGGACCCGTCCAGGATCTCGTCGCTGACCGAGACGACCGTGCGCTCCTCCAGGCGCAGGTGGCGGCGGCGCCGCAGGTTCATCGGGTGGACCGGGGTCGCCTCGTAGAAGGGCCGGGCCGCGTTCGCGCGCCAGTCGACGAGCAACGGCAGGTCGTCCTCCTCCTTGTGCAGCCCGATCCGACCGATGCGCAGGGCCATGCCGTCCGCCCAGTCGATCCGCCCGAAGACCAGCCCTTTCTCGGCGCCCTCCAGCCGGCTGATTTCCTTGGTCAGACGCTCGGTGGCGATTTCTCGCTCGTATGCCGCGTCGGGACTGTCCGCCGGGGCCTTCAGCACACCGGCCCGCTGTTCCCGCGCCTCGGAAAGCCGCTCCGTGAGCACCTTGTACAGGCAGGACACATAATCCTGCTCCGCCGCAACCGCGCGCTCGGCAGGATCATTGATTGCCGACAACAGGGCTCCTTCGATTTCGAGCCGTACGGTCAACGTTCCCTGACCGATAATCCTTGACTTCTGTGGTGAAATTTGCCCCTGGCGTCCGGCGCACCATCGGTGACACCGCCCGGCGCACCCTCGCGAGCACCGCCCGCCGCGCCATCCGGGGCACCGCCCGGTCCATCAGGCGGTGGAGCGGGGCTCGGGGCTGCGGGCCTCTTCGTGGTGCGGTTCCGGGGCCGGGGCCGGACCCGTCGTCTCCCCGGTCTTCCCCTCGGTCTTCTCCGCCGTCTCCTCCCCGGTCTTCCTCCCGGTGGACAAGGCGATCACCAGCACGGCCGTGGCGAAGAGGGCGATGACCATGATCCAGACCGCGCCGACGTGCATGGCGTGGATGAACGCGTGATCGGCAGCCTGCGCGAGTGCGGGCCGGTCGAGGGTGCCGGCGACGTGCCGGGCCTGTTCCGCGGAGATCCCGGCGGTGTCCCGGTAGCCTTCCGGGACCTCGTTCAGCGAGGGTTCGATCGCGCTCCGATAGGCGATCGACATGATCGTGCCGCCCACCGCGATGCCGATGACACTGCCGACCTGCCGGGCCGTGCTGGTGACGGCCGACCCGGCACCGGACCGATCCAGCGGCAGGCTGCTGATCAGTGCCCCGGTCACGGGGGCCATCACCATGCCGACAGACAGGCCCTGCGCCAGCAGCAGGATCTCGATCCAGACGAGGGGGGAGTCCAGTTCGAGGAAGCCGACCGCGCCGAAGCTGAACGCGGCCACGGCGAGCGCCGGCACCGCGACGGGGCGCAGCGACCACCGGGCGACCAGACGTGCGCCCAGGGGCGCCCCCACGACAGCGCCGAGCGCGGTCGGAACGTTGGCCAGGCCGGCCTTCATCGGCGAGTAGCCCAGGGCGCCCTGCAGGTAGAAGGCGTTGTAGAAGGTGACGGCGGCCACGCAGAAGAACAGCAGCGCCATGGACGCGTTGCCGGCGCCGAACATCCGCTGGACGAGCATCCGGGGATCGAAGCCGGGCTCCTTGGCCCTCGCTTCGACGAACACGAAACCGGCCAGCAGGACGAGCCCGGCCGCGATGGGTGCCCAGACGTCCGGACGGCTCCAGGCGCCCACCTGCCCCGCGCGGATCAGGCCGTAGGTGAGCGCGGCGAGTCCGCTGATGGACAGCAGCATCCCGGAGGGGTTCAGCGGCCGCACCGTAGCGCTGCGGAAGTTGGGGACCAGCAGGACGATCCCGGCCAGTGCCAGCACGACGATGGGGACGTTGACGAGGAAGACCGAGCCCCACCAGAAGTGGTCGAGCAGGACTCCCGCCAGCACCGGACCCGCCGCCATGCCGACACCGGTGGACGTCGAGGAGATGGCGATGGCGGTCGCCCGCCCGGGGCCGGTGAAGGTCCACAGGAGGATGGCGAAGTTCGCGGGCATGATCAGTGCGGCGCCGACGCCCATCGCGGCCCGGGCGGCGATCAGCTGCCCGGCGTCGCCGGCGTACGCCGCCCAGATCGAGGCGCCGGCGAAGACCACCAGGCCGACCGCGAGCACGTTCCGGTGGCCGAAGCTGTCGCCCAGCGCGCCGGCGGTGAGCATCAAGGTGGCGAAGACCAGGGTGTAGGCGCCCGTGGCCCATTGCAGCTCGGCCGGGCTGGCGCCCAGCCCTTCGACCGGGTCGGCGAGGGTTTCGAGAGTAATGCCGAGGACGGTGTTGTCGAGCCAGATCAGCAGCGAACACACCATGAGAACGGCGAGGATCGACCGCTGCCGGGATTTGGGCAGCGTGGGGGGCGCGGTCATGAATACCTTTGGATATCGATCGGCAGAAACTCGAACGACGGGGACTATAAGCAGGTCCCACAAGGGTGTCAAGCTTATGAATTCCGTCAAGGCTCTTGCGATCGAACGAGGGTGTATGCCTCCGCCGGATTTGCGCTCCGAATCATTTTATGCCTCTGCCGAATTTGCCTTTCGGGGAATTCTGCCTCCGGGGTGGAGTTGCAATTGAGCGGGAATTCTGCCCTCGGGCACCTGACACCGCTGGAGGCGGCGTGATCGGCGGTCGGCCTCCCGCCGGGGGAGTGGTGACCCCGGGCGGGGACAACGGCCGGCCGCCGATCACGCGGATCGTCAACGGCCGCCGAGCGAGTCCAGCCGGCGGCCGAGGCGCGCGGCGGTCTCCGGCGCCCGTTCCTCGATGATCGAGAAGTGGTCCGCCTCGATGAACTCGGCCGGCCCCCGGTGCTGCCAGGCGGGGACGGGGGTGACGTCCCCGAAGCCGCTCAGCGTCACGGTGGCCCGCAGCTTCAGCGTCGGCGCGGCGATCGGCCTGGCCTCGCGCTCGGAGTAGATCCGCACCCAGCCGCCCATGGCGACCAGGCCGTGGTCGTCGACGGGGGTCAGTGCGTTGTCCCGG
The DNA here is from genome assembly GCF_040678395.1 of Streptomyces sp. NPDC052687. Lineage (NCBI taxonomy): Bacteria > Bacillati > Actinomycetota > Actinomycetes > Kitasatosporales > Streptomycetaceae > Streptomyces > Streptomyces sp. NPDC052687. Next base: position 30,259 of record NZ_JBFATR010000037.1, read on the forward strand.
GACAGGATCTGCCCGAGCGCGTCGGTCAGCACCAGGCGGTTGAGTTCGGCATCCTCCGTGGAGTAGGTGTCGATCATCGCCGTGCCCGCGAGCTGCCGGCCGTCGTCCTCCAGCCGCCGGGTGACCGCATGAGCGAGGGCACCACCGATCGAGTATCCGATGAGCGCGACCGGGCCCCGGTCGAGCTGCGCCGCGACGGTCGCGGCGAGGCTCTCGATCGCCGCCTCCCAGGTCGCCGGCAGGTCGTCGCCCGCCCGCGTGCCGGGCAGCCGCAACGCGCTGACCTGCCGCTCGCCGCCCAGTTCGCGGGCCAGGCGGGCGAACTGGTGCGGGCCGGAGCCCGGCAGGAACGAGGGGACGCAGATCAGCGCCGGTTCCGCGGCACCGCGGGCCAGGAGCTGCGCGCCCGGGCGCCGCGCGGCGGCCTCCTCCACGGGATACGTGTTCATCAGCGCCCCGCTCGCGAGCAGCAGGGGCATCGTCCCGGCCAGCTCACCGCGGCGATGCGCCGCCGCCACCAGGCCGGTGACCGTGCCGCGCACCCCGGCCGGTGCCCGCTCGGCCACCCCGGCGCGGGACTCCTCGAGCCGCGCGCGCACCAGCTTCGCCACATCGGCGGCGGTCGGATGGTCGAAGACCAGCGTCGACGGCAGCGTCAACTCGGTCAGCCGGGCGAGGCGGTTGCGGAACTCGACGGCACCGAGGGAGTCGAAGCCCAGCTCGGTGAACGGCGCGTACGGGTCGATCGCGTCGCCGGACCGGTGGCCGAGGACCGCCGAGGCGAGGTCGCGGACCTCCCGCAGGATCACACCGTCACGGTCGCTCTCGGGCAGTGCGGCCAGCCGCCCCGCCAGGCCGGTCCCGGCACTCGCGTCGGCCGCGGGCACCCGGACCATGCCGCGCAGTACCGCCGCAGGGTGCCGCCGCGCGCCAGGCCGGTGAGCGCCGCCATGTCCAGCAGCGCCGTCACCGGATTGGCCCGGTCCGTCGCGAGGGCGGCGTCGAACAGCGCCATCCCGGACTCCGGGTCGATCGGCAACAGGCCGAGCCTGGAGCGGATCTGACGGGCGTACTGCTCGGCGCCGTCCCCGCTGAGGACGTCCGCCATGCCGACGGTCCACAGCCCCCAGGCCAGTGAGTGCGCCGGCAGGCCCGCGGTGCGCCGCATGTGTGCCAGCGCGTCCAACGCGCTGTTCGCGGCGGCGTAGTTGCCCTGCCCCTGTCCGCCGAGCAGCGGCGCCGCGGACGAGAACAGCACGAACGCCGACAGATCCATCCCGCGGGTCAGCTCGTGCAGGTGCAGTGCCGCGTCGACCTTCGGCGCCAGCACCCGGGCCGTCCGCTCGGGGGTGAGGGTGTCCAGCGTGCCGTCGTCCAGGACGCCCGCCGCGTGGATGACGGCGGTCAGCGGGGCGTCGGCGTCGATGCCGGCCAGCAGCGCCCGGACCGCGGAGCGGTCGGTGACGTCGCACGCCGCGACCCGGACGACCGCACCGAGGCCGGTCAGTTCGGCGACCAGTTCGGCGGCGCCGTCCGCGGCGGCACCGCGCCGCGACGCCAGCAGCAGCCGCCGTGCGCCGTGCGCCGTGACCATGTGCCGGGCGACGATCGCGCCGATGCCGCCGGTACCGCCGGTGATGAGCACGGTGCCCCCGTCCGACGACAGGGGCGCGCCCGGTCCGGCGGCGGGCAGCGGCCGCAGCCGCGGCGCCAGCAGTCGGCCCCCGCGCACGGCCAGCTGCGGTTCGTCGCGGGCCACGGCGTCGGTGAGCGACGCGATCGGCAGGGCGTCGCCGTCGTGGTCGATGAGCAGGAACCGGCCCGGATGCTCGGACTGCGCGCTGCGGACCAGGCCCGCGACGGCCGCCGAGGCCAGATCGCCTTCCTCGCCGGGCAGTCCGGCGGCCCTGCGCGTCACGATCGCCAGCCGGCCCGGGTGGCCGGCGGCTGTCCAGTCCTGCAGCAGGGCCAGCGTCTCCAGCACGCCGGCGTGGACGTCCTCGGCACCGGTTCCGCGGGGCGCCTGCCACACCACCGTGCCGGGAACATCGCCCAGCGCGGCGAGTTCCGCGAGATCGGCACAGCTCGCCAGGGGCCCGGGGGCCTCGACGGCCGCCGGGTCGCCGAGCACGACGACGCGCCCGGGGGCCGCCGCCGGTCCGGCGGGCACTGCCGGTCCGGTGGGTACGGCCGGTCCGGTGGGTACGGCCGATTCGGTGGGCACGGCCGTCCACTCCACGTCGAACAGCGGTGCCGCGCCGCGCAGCCGGGCCAGCGCCTGCCGTTCGATCGGGCGGGCCCGCACCGACTCCACGCTCAGCACCAGGGCACCGGTCGCGTCGACCGCGTCCACGCGGAAGGTGTCCGGTGGCGTACGGGCGATACGGGCGCGCAGGGCACTCGCGCCGGACCGGGCCAGCCGGACACCGTCGAAGGCGTACGGCAGGGGCACCCGGCCGTCGGACCCGCCCTCGGTGAGACGGCCGGCGGCCGCGTGGAACACCGCGTCCAGCAGGGCCGGATGCCGTCGGAAGGCGGTGGCGCCCGCCGCCGTGCCGGTGTCGAGCGCCAGGTCGACGAGGACGTCCTCCCCGCGCGACCAGGCGGCGCGCACCCCCTGGAACTCCGGGCCGTATCCGAGACCGAGGTCGCCGAGCGCGCGGTACACCTCCTGCCCGTCGACGGGATCGCCCGCGACCGGAGGCCACACCCGGGCCCAGTCCGGCGCTGCGGCCGCCGCGGCCGGTTCGGTCTGCGCGGTAGGCGGCGCGTCGGGCGCGAGCAGACCACGGGCGTGCAGCTCCCACGCGTCGTCGACGCGGGCGTGGACGGCCACGGTCCGGTGCCCGCCGGCGTCGGGCTCGCCCACGGCGAGCTGAAGGTCGGCGGCGCCGTCGGGCGGCAGGGCCAGCGGCGCCGCGAGCACCAGCTCCACCAGGCGCGGCACGCCGAGCCGGGCACCGGCGGCCAGCGCCAGTTCCACGAATCCGGTACCCGGCATCACGACGGTGCCGAGGACGGTGTGGTCGGCGAGCCAGGGGTGCGTGCGCGGCGAGAGCCGGCCGGTGAACAGCCACTCGTCCTTGCCGGCGAGCTGTACGCGGGTGTGCAGCAGCGGATGGCCGGCGGAGTCGGCGCCGGCGAGCACCGCCGCGGCCTCGGCGGGCCGCAGCCAGAAGCGTTCGTGCTGGAAGGGGTAGGTGGGCAGGGCGGTACGCGTCCGCCGTCGATCCCCGAAGCAGGCCGCCCAGCGCACCGGCCGGCCCGCGCAGTGGGCGGTGGCCAGGGCGGCGAGCAGCTGCTCGGGTGCGGCGACGGTGCGGCGGGACGCCGCGACCACCGACGCGCGCGCCGCGGGGTCCGCCGCCAGGGTGGCGCGGGTCAGGGCCGTCAGCACCGCGTCCGGGCCCACCTCCACGAACAGGCCGACACCCGAGTCGAGCAGTGACTCGACCGCCGGGGCGAAGCGCACCGCCTCGCGCACCTGCCGTACCCAGTACTCGGGACCGACCGGCGAAGCGCCGGCGAACGCCCCGGAGACCGTGGAGCACAGGGGTATGCGGGGCTCGTGATACGTCAACTCCGCGGCGACCTCCGCGAAGTCGGCCGGCATCGGGTCCATCAAGGCGGAGTGGAACGCGTGGCTCACCCGCAGCCTGCTCGTCTTGACGCCCTCGTCCGCCAGCCGGGCCTCCAGGCCGGCGATCGCCGCCGTCTCGCCGGAGAAGACCACGGAGTCGGGCGCGTTGACGGCCGCCAGTGAGACCGTGCCCGTGGTGAGCAGTTCTCGTGCCCGCTCTTCCGGTACGGCGGCGGCGAGCATGGCTCCGCCGGTGGGCAGGGCGCCCATCAGCCGGCCCCGGGCGGCGACGAGCCGGCAGGCGTCGGCCAGTGACCACACCCCGGCCACATGGGCCGCGGCCAGCTCACCGATGGAGTGCCCGGCCACCACGTCGGGGGTCACGCCGAACGACCGTGCTGGACGAGGCCGACCAGATGTGCGACTTGGGATTCCTGCAGCAGGTTGCCGACGTGCTCGACCAGGTGCACCCCGACGGTCAGCGGATGCTTTTCTCGGCCACTCTCGATCGCGACGTCGATCAGCTGGTCCGCCGCTACCTTCACGACCCCATCGTCCACTCGGTCGACCCGGCCGCGGGCACAGCCACGACGATGGAGCACCACGTTCTGGTCGTCCACGGCCCTGACCGCTACGCCGTCATCACGGAAATCGCCGCCCGCGACGACCGCGTACTGCTGTGGCTCGACACCAAGCACGCCGTCGACCAGCTCACCCGGCACATGCGGGCCGGCGGGGTGCACGCCGGGGCCCTGCACAGCGGCAAGTCCCAGCCACAGCGCACACGGACCCTGGCGCAGTTCAAGAACAGCCAGACCACCGTTCTGGTGGCGACCAATGTCGCGGCCCGTGGCCTGCACGTCGACGACCTCGATCTCGTGGTCGACGTCGACCCGCCCACCGATGCCAAGGACTATGTGCACCGGGCGGGCCGCACCGCCCGCGCCGGTGAGTCCGCCAGCGTGGTCACGCTCGTGCTGGCGGGCCAACGCCGTGAGACGAGCCGCATGATGGCCGGGGCCGGCATCGAGCCGACCGTCACCAAGGTGCGCTCGGGCGAGGCGGAGCTGAGCCGGATCACCGGCGCCAAGACTCCCTCCGGGATCCCGCTCGACGGCGGGCCCGCCGTCCCCCGACCCGAACACCAACGTTTCCTTCCGCGGCCTCGGCACCAGCAAGGGCACCTCCCGCGGCGCCGGCGGCAAGTCCCGAAAGGCCGGCGAGGCCCGCAAGCTCGCCGAGGCCCGCAAGGCCGCCCTCGTGCGTCGCAACGGCTGAGAGGCGTTGCCCTGGCAGCCTGGCCACGGGATCGACAACCCTCGGCCCGGCCCGAAGCCGTCCTGTGCGCCTCACCTACGAAGTCAACGCCTTGGCCACGAGAGGGATACCCGCCGAAACGGAGCAGGATGACGTTGCTGGCGCCTCGCACTGCGCCCAGCATGACAAGCTGTGCTTGCCCACCCCCGAACCCAGGAGGTCACCATGACCGCAGAGCCCGTATCTATGGAAGGTTCGGAGCCGGCTGCCCCCGAGACGTCCCCTCTGGAGCCGGACAGCGACGGCAACTACGACCTAAAGCGCAAGTTCCGCGAAGCCCTGGCGCGCAAGCGCGGTGCGCAGGCGGACGCCGCTGATATTGCCGCCAAGTCCGATGCGTCGAAGGTGCGTTCGGCGCACGGCCCGGCTGCGAGCCAGCGGTCGTTCAGGCGCAAGAGCGGCGGCTGAGTCGATGAGTCCCGTGATCTGACCGCTTCAGCGGGATCGCGCTGTCCACTCGCGCGTCCCGTCCAGTGGCCCGCGACGTGCGCATGTCCGTGCGCGCGTCGCGGGGCGGGCGTAGCCGGCGGACTCGCCTGGGGGAATGGCCCAGACGCGGTTGGCTCGGGTCGGTGGCGCCGCCGAACTGGGATTCCGGGATGAGAGCACAGCCTTGTCCGAGGGTACGCGGCCAGTGTCGCGCGCCTTGCGTGCCCCTGTACCGCTGTGACATAGGACTGCGGCTGCCGTCAGTTCCTCGCCGTCCCGGCCTGAGGCTCGTACGGCGGGCCACAGCACCGTCTCTTCCACGAAGGCATGGCTGAAGAGCAGCTGCATCGCCTGCTTCAGAACGCGTTCCCGCTGGTGAAGGTCGTCGAGGGTCAGGTACTGATCCGTCAGCCGCCGCTTTCTCGTGCTCACGGCGTTGCCGCACCAGGATGCTGCTGTTTCCACCGAGCTGATCGACGGTCTGGTCCTTGATGACCTTCGATATGGCCGCTCCCCTGCGTGCGCTGGAGACGGGCCGTGACGCTTGCCGGAGCCACCCTGATCTCCACGCCCGCCCGCACCATACTCAGGGGGAGCAGCCCTCGGGCTGGGCGCGCCCCCAATGCTTTCCGAAACGTTGCGCTCCGGCTGGGTCGATATCTGTGCCCGCGAGCTAAGATTTCAACGGACCAAGCGGATAGATTCTCTGCCGCATTACGTGGAGTGGGAGCATTCATCGTGCACAGGCCGCTTCGGCGTGCTACTGTCGATCTCAGTTGCAGTTGTGGTTCCCAAAACTTCAAGTGCCCTCCGGGCGGCGCCTGTGCCACTGGAAGCGCTTTTGTTATCCGGTCTTTTTCCGGCGGGGTGATCATGCGGCGACACGGGATCCGTGCAGTGCGGATCCCGATGCACTGCCCCAAAGGAGAAAAGACATGGCTAGTGGTACCGTGAAGTGGTTCAACGCGGAAAAGGGCTTCGGCTTCATCGAGCAGGACGGTGGCGGCGCTGATGTGTTCGCCCACTACTCGAACATTGCCGCCCAGGGCTTCCGCGAGCTGCTGGAAGGCCAGAAGGTGACCTTCGACATCGCGCAGGGCCAGAAGGGCCCGACGGCCGAGAACATCGTTCTCGCCTGACGCTGACTGTCGCGTACTTTTAGCTGGGGCCCGCGTCCTTCGGGGTGCGGGCCCCAGCTACTCGCATTTTCCGCGGTGGTTTCGCCTGCGGACGACAACCAGGAAACCCGTAGGCTCACCGTATACGGGGCATCCGTCAGGGGTGTACGCATCCCTTCATAGCTTCATCGCGGCGGACGCCCGAACATTGCGTCCGCTTCGCGCCACTCATTCCAGCTCCTGTGCCGCGCGAATTTTTCGTCGGTCAGATTCGCTGTCGCATTCCACCGGTCCATTCTTGCAATTCTCTGTGCTGCATCGCTGCGGGAATTCCTTGATATGTGCCGCATCGAGGAAGGTTCCGCATGAACCGCACACGCACGAACGACCGCTTCGCCCGCACCCGTAACGGCAGTACCGACTCCGGCAGGGGCGGCAGCCGATTCGGTTCGTCGGCCAGGAGCCGCTCCGGCGGGCCGAGCCGTTCCGGGGGTTACGGCCGTCGGCCCGCCGCGGTCCAGGGGGAGTTCGCGCTGCCCAGGACGATCACTCCCGCGCTCCCCGCCGTGGAGGGATTCGCCGATCTCGACATGCCCGGGGCACTGCTGGGCGCGCTCGGCTCGCAAGGCGTGACCGTACCCTTCCCGATCCAGGCCGCGACCCTGCCGAACTCCCTCGCCGGCCGGGACGTACTGGGCCGCGGCCGCACCGGCTCCGGCAAGACCCTAGCCTTCGGGCTGGCGCTGCTGGCCCGTACGGCCGGGCAGCGCGCCGAGGCCAGGCAGCCACTGGGGCTGATCCTCGTACCCACGCGTGAGCTGGCGCAGCAGGTCACCGACGCGCTCGCCCCGTACGCCCGCTCCGTGAGGTTGCGGCTGGCCACGGTGGTGGGCGGAATGCCGATCGGCAGGCAGGCGCGCGCGCTGCGCGGTGGCGCCGAGGTCGTCGTCGCCACGCCGGGACGCCTCAAAGATCTCATCGACCGCGGTGACTGCCGACTGAACCAGGTTTCCATCACCGTCCTCGACGAGGCCGACCAGATGGCCGACATGGGCTTCATGCCGCAGGTCACCGCCCTTCTCGATCAGGTCCGCCCCGAAGGCCAGCGCATGCTGTTCTCCGCCACTCTCGACCGCAACGTCGACCTGCTCGTGCGCCGCTACCTCAGCGACCCCGTCGTGCACTCCGTCGACCCCTCGGCCGGCGCGGTCACGACGATGGAGCACCACGTGCTCCATGTTCACGGCGCTGACAAGCACACGGCCACCACCCAGATCGCCGCACGCGACGGCCGCGTGATCCTTTTCCTCGACACCAAGCACGCCGTCGACGGCCTCACCGAACACCTCCTCAGCAGCGGGGTGCGGGCCGCCGCCCTGCACGGCGGGAAGTCGCAGCCGCAGCGCACCCGCACGCTGGCACAGTTCAAGAGCGGGCACGTCAACGTACTGGTGGCGACCAATGTCGCGGCGCGCGGCATCCATGTCGACAGCCTCGACCTCGTCGTCAACGTCGACCCGCCGACCGACCACAAGGACTACCTCCACCGTGGCGGCCGTACCGCTCGCGCAGGAGAATCCGGCAGTGTCGTCACCCTGGTCACCCCCAACCAGCGCCGCGGCATGACGCGCCTCATGGCAGCGGCTGGCATCGTCCCGCAGACCACCCAGGTCCGCATCGGCGAGGAGGCCCTGCACCGCATCACCGGCGCCCAGGTGCCCTCCGGCATCCCGGTCGTCATCACCGCACCGGTGGTCGAACGCCCCATGAAGCGCGGCGCCACCTCACGCGGCCGACGCCGCCCCGTCTCGGCGGCCCGCCAAGCGCCCGTACGGCAGTCCACCGCCGGTGCGGCGGCATAGATCCTTCGTGTCAGGAAGCCCGCCCACCTTCGCAGGAGGCACCCTTGACGCTGGGCCAGACGCAGTTCCGCTCAACACGTACCAACGCCGTGCAGTCGGCGGCCGATCCCGCGGACGCGGCTGGACCGCAGGTCTGGGAGGACATGACCGTGGAGGTGGCACTGTCCGTGATGGCCGCCGCCCGTACAGGTCACTCGGCTTCCGGACTCTGCGACCAGTGCCGCCATGGCATGGGTATTGTCTTCAGCTTCACGTCCCATGTGCAGACCTCGGTGATCAGGTCGGCGGCGAGGGCGTGTCGGGTGGTTTCGGCGGGGCCGACAGGGACGACCGTCTCCAGCCGGCCGCCGGCGTCATCGGATCGTCCCGGACACCCGTTGTGGTGCCCCCACCCTGTCGGGAGGAGGTAATGGATCACTCTGTCCGCTCTCCGGGTACCGTCGGGGTATGAGTCATCCGCACCCCGAGCTGAAAGCCGCACCGCCCCTTCCCGAAGGGGGGCTGCGGGTCATCGCCCTGGGCGGCCTGGGTGAGATCGGCCGCAACATGACCGTCTTCGAGCACGCCGGCAAGCTGCTCATCGTCGACTGCGGCGTGCTGTTCCCCGAGGAGACCCAGCCCGGCGTGGACGTGATCCTGCCGGACTTCACCTCGATCCGGGACCGGCTGGACGACATCGTGGCCGTGGTCCTCACCCACGGCCACGAGGACCACATCGGCGGCGTGCCGTACCTCCTGCGCGAACGGCGCGACATTCCCGTCGTCGGCTCCAAGCTGACGCTGGCCTTCCTGGAGGCCAAGCTCAAGGAGCACGGCATCCGGCCGCGCACGGTGCGGGTGCGGGAGGGCGACCGGCGTGGCTTCGGGCCCTTCGACTGCGAATTCGTGGCGGTCAACCACTCCATCCCCGACAGCCTCGCGGTCGCGATCCGCACCCGGGCCGGGATGGTGCTGCACACCGGCGACTTCAAGATGGACCAGTTCCCTCTCGACGACCGCATCACCGATCTGCGCGCCTTCGCCCGCCTCGGCGAGGAGGGCGTGGACCTGTTCCTCACCGACTCCACCAACGCCGAAGTACCCGGCTTCACCACCTCCGAGCGGGAGCTGAACCCGGCGATCGAGCAGGTGATGCGCACCGCTCCACGCCGGGTCATCGTCTCCAGCTTCGCCAGCCACGTACACCGCATCCAGCAGGTCCTGGACGCCGCCCACCAGCACGGCCGCAAGGTCGCCTTCGTCGGCCGGTCGATGGTCCGCAACATGGGCATCGCCCGTGACCTGGGCTATCTGAAGGTCCCCTCCGGTCTGGTCGTGTCCACCAAGGAGCTGGAGAAGCTCCCAGACCACAAGATCACTCTGGTGTGCACCGGCTCCCAGGGCGAACCGATGGCCGCGCTGTCACGAATGGCCAACCGCGACCACATGATCCGCATCGGCAAGGACGACACCGTCCTGCTCGCCAGCTCCCTGATCCCCGGCAACGAGAACGCCATCTACCGGGTGATCAACGGACTCACCCGGTGGGGTGCCCACGTGGTCCACAAGGGCAACGCCAAGGTGCACGTCTCCGGGCATGCCAGCGCCGGCGAACTCGTCTACTGCTACAACATCGTCAAACCCCGCAACGTCATGCCCGTCCACGGCGAATGGCGCCACCTGCGGGCCAACGCCGACCTCGCCATCCGTACCGGTGTCGACCCCGACCGGGTCGTCATCGCCGAGGACGGCGTCGTCGTCGACCTGGTCGACGGGCGCGCGTCCATCACCGGCAAGGTCCCCGCCGGCAATGTCTACGTGGACGGCATGGAAGTCGGCGGCGCGACCGAAGCGTCCCTCAAGGACCGCCTCACCCTCGCCTCCGAAGGCGTGCTCACGGTGGTGGCGATCGTCGACGCGGACACCGGCGCCCTCGCCGAGGCCCCCGACTTCCTGGCCCGCGGATTCGTCCACGACGACGCCACCTTCGAGCCGGTCGTCCCCGTCATCGAGAAGACCCTGGCCACCGCGGCCGAGGAAGGCGTCGGGGACGCGCGACAACTCGAACAGCTCCTCGCCCGCGCCGTGGCGAACTGGGCGTTCCGCACCTACCGCCGCAAGCCCCTCATCATCCCCGTCATCATCGACGCCTGAGCAACAGCCCGGCAGGCGTCCGGGGTCGGACGCCGATGCGCACGAGGTGGAACCCGGCCACGGGTTCCTGATGTCAGCTTCATCACCGGCCCACAGGGTCGGCCCGTACGAATCGCGCCCGGTTTCGCCCGGACGCGCCCGTGGGGCCCGGTGGCGGGAGCGCTGCGCCGGGCATCCCGCAGCCGCTCCAGCAGCTGGCCTGCCGCCCGAGCAGCAACATGACCGCCAACGGGCATCCAAAGCGCGCACAGCCTGGTGTACCGGCCAAGGGAGGAGAGGAAGTCCGTCAGACATGACGATCATGTGACGCTCCGGCCGCCTCACAGCCCGCGCCCAAGGCAGGAAAACCCCATGTGACCTGCAGATTCTGCCGTCCACACACCTCGTGACGTGTTTCCGATGACGCATCACGTGGAGTGCGTGGCGATACTGGAGCCTGCGGACAAGGGCGCCTGACCTCGGGTTCGTGAGCCAGGCGCCTGTGACAATCAGGCGGCGACGAGCTCCTGCTCACGGTCCGGCGTTTTGACCTCGGGCTTCTTGTTCGGCAGCGAGAGCCGGAAGACCTTGCGCCACGCGGAGAACACCTGTTTGGGCAGCGGTCCGGTGACGTACTCCAGCTCGTACTTCTCGAACAGCGCGCGCACCTTCACCGCGACCTCGGCGTACCGGTTGCTCGGCAGGTCCGGGAACAGGTGGTGCTCGATCTGGTGCGACAGGTTGCCGGTCATGAAGTGCATGGCCCTGCTGCCGCTGATGTTCGCCGAGCCCATCATCTGGCGCAGGTACCACTGGCCGCGCGTCTCGTCCTTGATCGACCGGCGCTCGAAGACCTGCACGCCCTCGGGGAAGTGCCCGCACATGATCACCGAGTGGGACCAGATGTTGCGGACCAGGTTCGCGGTGAACGTGGCGGCGAGCGTGTGGAGGAACGACGGGCCCGACAGCAGCGGGTGGATCACGTAGTCCTTGAGCACCTGCTTGCGGATCTTGCGGCCCACGGCCCTGGCCCGCGCGCGGAACTCCGGGTTCTTGCGGCGGCGCTTGTGCAGGTTCTTGCCGAGCTCCAGGTCGTACGCTGCGATGCCGTACTCGAAGAAGCAGGCGTTGATGAAGTTCCACAGTGGCTGGCCGAGGTGGAACGGGTGCCACTTCTGGTCCTCGTCGACGCGCATGATGCCGTAGCCGAGGTCGTTGTCCTTGCCGATCACGTTGGTGAACGTGTGGTGCAGCTCGTTGTGCGAGTGCTTCCACTGGTCGGCCGGCGAGACGTGGTCCCATTCCCAGGTGGTGGAGTGGATCTTCGGGTCGCGCATCCAGTCCCACTGGCCGTGCAGGATGTTGTGGCCGATCTCCATGTTGTCCATGATCTTCGCCACGGACAGGCCGGCGGTGCCGATGATCCACGCGGGCGGGAAGATCGAGAACAGCAGCACGCCCCTGCTGACCAGCTCGAGCTTGCGCTGCGCCGAGATGACCTTGCGGATGTAGGCGGCGTCTTTCTCGCCGCGGCCGGCGATCACCTCGTCGCGGATCGCGTCCAGCTCGCGGCCAAGCTCCTCGATCTGGTCCGCCGTCAGGTGGGCGGTGGGGTCGATGGCGGTCAAGGTGCTCCTACCGTTCGATGTCGCAGGGGCCCGCCGCGGCGGACACGCAGGTCTGGATGAGGACGCCCGGCTCGGCCTCGGTGATCTCGCCGGTGCGCAGGTCGCGGACGGCGCCCGCCTTGAGCGGCGTGACGCAGGCGAAGCAGATGCCCATGCGGCACCCGGAGGGCATGAGCACGCCGGCCTCCTCGCCGACGTCCAGCAACGGCGTGGCGCCGTCCGCGTCGACGGTCTTGCCGGTGGCGCTGAACGTGACCTCGCCGCCGCCGTCGCCGGCGACGATGATGCTGGGGCGGAAGCGTTCGGTGTGCAGGCGCTCCGGTACGCCGTGCGCGCTCCAGTGCTTCTCGGCGGCGTCGAGCAGGCCGGCGGGCCCGCACGCCCAGGTCTCTCGCTCGGCCCAGTCGGGCACGAGTTCGCCGAGGCGGGCGATGTCGAGCTTGCCGTCCGTGTCGGTGTGCACCTCGGTGAGCCGCAGCTTCTTGTCCGCGACCAGGTCGTGCAGCTCGTTGCGGAAGATCACATCTTGCGGCCGTGGCGCACTGTGGACCATGACGACGTCGTCGAACTCGGTGTCGCGCAGCATGCCCATCACGGGTGTGATGCCGCTGCCGGCCGTCAGGTAGAGCACCTTGGCGGGCGTGGCCTGCGGCAGTACGAAGTCACCGGTCGGCTGATCGAGCTGGATCAGCGTGCCCGGTTTGGCCCTGCGGACCAGGTGGTTGCTGACCTTGCCGTCCGGGATCGCCTTCACGGTGATCGTGACGCGGCCGTCCTGGCGGTTCGTCGGCGAGGTGAGGGAGTAGGCACGCCACAGGCGCACCCCGTCGACGTCGACCCCGATCCGCACGTACTGGCCGGCCCTGTGGCCGCGCCAGCCCCGACCCGGTCTGATCACGATGGTCGCGGCGTCACGCGTCTCGGGGTGCACGGCCTCGATGCGCCCCCGCAGGTCGGCGCCCGCACGCAGCGGGCTGACCAGGTCGAGGTAGTCCGACGGCAGCAGCGGTGTCGTGACCATCTCCATCAGTTTCCACGCCCTGCCGCGGAGGGCCGCACTCATCATGACTCCAGCTTGCTGCGCCTCAGGGCGTAAAGTCCTGACCGCAGGACGTGAATCTGATCGGCTGAATTGTTCGCAGGGAACAAAGACGTGAGCCATGCAATCCGGAGGGCCAGCGAACTGGCCCTTGATGAGGCGACGGTCACCGCACTGCGGGCCGCGCTGAAGACCACCGCCGACGAGGTCGTCCAGGCGATCATCGACGAGGTCCCTTCCTACGCCAACGCCCTGTCGGGCAGCATGGGCGGCACCATCCGCCGAGCCGTTCGCACCGCCCTCGGGCACTACTTGGACCTCGCGAGCGGGAACGCCGCGGGTGGCGGCGGCGGTGACGCGGCCTACGAGCTGGGCCGCGGCGAGGTGCGCGACGGCCGGTCGATGGACGCCCTGCTCAGCGCCTACCGCGTCGGCGCCCGCGTGGCCTGGCGAAGCCTGGCAGCGGGCGCCGTGTCCGCAGGTCTGCCCGCCGCCGAGGTCGCCAAGTTCGCCGAGCTGACCTTCGCCTACATCGACGAGCTCTCCGCCGCGAGCGCCGCGGGCCACGCCGACGAACTGACCGCCCAGGGCAGGGCCCAGGAGCGCCACCTGGAACACCTCGCCCGCGACCTCCTCGCCGGCGCGAGCCCGGACGTGCTGCTGGCCTCTGCTCAACGGGCCGGATGGCAGCCTCCGGTTACGCTGACGGCGGTCCTGCTGCCCGCCGCTCAGGCCCGGCCTGCCTACCGCGCGCTCGACCCGAGCACTCTCGTCCTCGACGATTTGCCGGACACCACCGGTGTGCTGCTCGTCCCCGATGCCGACCGATCACATCTCTTGCGGCAGCTGACCGACCGCACCGCCGTGGTCGGCCCGGCCCGGCCATGGACTCATGCGTCCGCCTCGTACGCACGAGCCGTACGCGCGCGCTCCCTCTCCTCTGATATCCGCGACACCGAGGACCACCTGCCCGAGCTGGTGCTGAGCGCCGACGTGGACGCGTTCGCAGACCTGCGTGCCCGAGCCCTCGCACCGTTGCGCACCTTGCCTGTCGGGACCGCACGGCGGCTGGAGGAGACGTTGCGGGCGTGGCTGCTGCACCAGGGCAGGCGGGACGAGGTGGCGGCGGCGTTGTTCGTCCATCCCCAGACAGTCCGGTACCGGATGTCGCAGCTGCGGGAGCTGTTTCCCGATCTCGCATCACCCCACCGGGTCCTTGAACTGACGCTGGCGGTCGGTCTTCGGACCAGTTGACGCGCACTTCGACCGTCCACGAACTCCCGGCGGATCCCGGCCTCGTGCTCGGTGTCTGCCTGGACGTCCTTGGCAGCCGGGACGGTTCGGGCGAGCGACGCGATCAAGGCGCAGCGGGTCGGCTGACAGGGAGCGTTCCACCACGAGACGCCCACCTGCCGATGCGTCAGGCCCGCGTCTCGCACGACCAGCCACACCCGGTCGCGACTGACCGGGAGGCGGCTGAGGAGGACGCCGGTCGCGTCGAGCACCGTGTTGGCGAAGGTCGGGCTGTTTGACTTCCTGGGCACCCACATGCATGGCGATGGGCCAGGAAAGGCCGTCCTCATCCGTGCCGATCCGCAGCTGAGAGAGGAACTGGCCGGGCCGGGCGATGCAGAGCTTTTCCGCACGTGCGCAGGGCTCGTCGACGACAGGCTGAACCATGAGGCCGGCGAGGGGGCGGTGCTTCACGTCACCCACGTCACCCTGGGACTCCTGGCCCGGCGCATCGGGCAGCTCAGCGAAGAGGTCCAGGACCTGGAAGGCCGCCTGACCCGGCTGGTGGAGCGCCACGCTCCGCAGCTGCTCGCGGTGGTGGGCATCGGTCCGGACACAGCCGGCACTTTGCTGATCACGATCGGACACAACCCGGAACCCCTGGGCAGTGAGGCGTCGTTCGCGGCGCTGTGCGGTGTCAGCCCGGTCGAGCGTTCCTCGGGCAGTCGGCAGTACCGTCGCCTGAACCGGGGCGGTGACCGGCAAGCGAACGCGGCGCTGCACCGGATCGTGCAGACCCGCCTGCGCGTCGACCCGCCTACCCAGGACTACTACGAACGCCGCAGCAAGGAGGGTAAGACTCGACGTGAAATCGTCCGGAGTCTCAGGCGATACGCGGCCCGGGAGGTGTTCTACCTGGTAAGACCTGCGCGGCCGCAACCCTCGTATAGGGGCAGTCGTGAGACGTGAGAGGGTCTGGGGCGTGAGTGAGACACCACCGAACACCCTGCAATACCGCTTCGACGGGCCAGAAGACGCTCCGGTCCTGATCCTGGGTCCCTCACTGGGTACCACCTGGCACATGTGGGACCGCCAGGTCCCGGAGCTGGCGAAGCAGTGGCGCGTCTTCCGGTTCGACCTGCCGGGGCACGGCGGCGCCCCCGCCTACCCCGCGGCCTCCGTCGCGGAGCTGACCGCCCGGCTGCTCGCCACCCTCGACGGCCTCGGGGTGCAGCGCTTCGGATACGCGGGCTGTGCGCTCGGCGGCGCCGTCGGCGTGGAGCTGGCCCTGCGCCACCCGGAGCGGCTGGCCTCCCTCGTGCTGATCGCCGCCTCCCCGCGGTTCGGTACGGCGGACGAGTTCCGCCAGCGCGGAGTGATCGTCCGGACGAACGGCCTGGACCCCATCGCCCGTACCGCCCCCGACCGCTGGTTCACCTCCGGCTTCGCCGCCGCCCAGCCCGCGATCACCGACTGGGCGGTGCAGATGGTGCGCACCACCGACCCCGGCTGCTACATCGCCGCCTGCGAGGCGCTCGCCACCTTCGACGTCCGCCCGGAGCTGGGCCGGGTGGGCGTGCCGACCCTGGTGCTGGTCGGCTCCGAGGACCAGGTCACCGGGCCCGCCGAGGCCCGCACCCTGGTCGCCGGGATCCCGGACGCCCGTCTCGCGGTCGTCCCCGGCGCCTCCCACCTGGTGCCCGTCGAGCAGCCCGCCGCGGTCACGGACCTGCTGGTCACCCACTTCTCCACGGCCTGGCAGCCGCTCGTCGACCCGGGCACCGGCCAGATCGCCATCACGACCGCCCCGGTCAAGCCGGTGCTCGCCGCGGTGCCCCCGCAGGCCACGATCGCGCCCATCGCCGAGATCGCCCCGGCCGCCGAGCAGCCGCACGCCGTGGGTCGGCCGGACCCGTACGACGCCGGGATCAAGGTGCGCCGGGAAGTGCTCGGCGACGCGCACGTGGACCGGGCACTGGCGCAGGCGGACGAGTTCTCCGGGGACTTCCAGGAGTTCATCACCCGCTACGCCTGGGGGGAGGTGTGGAACCGGCCCGGCCTGGACCGCCGCACCCGCAGCTGCATCACCCTCACCGCCCTGGTCGCGGGCGGCCACCTCGGTGAGCTGGCCTTCCACACCCGCGCCGCGCTGCGCAACGGCCTCACCCCCGCCGAGATCAAGGAGGTGCTGCTGCACGCCGCCGTCTACTGCGGCGTACCGGCGGCCAACAGCGCCTTCAAGGTGGCCCAGGAGGTCATCCGCGAGGAGACCACGCCCCAGGAGTGAGCACCCGTTGCGGGCGGGCGGCAGGATGGGCGCATGAAGCTGAAGCTCACGAAGAAGTCGCACGCCTGTGTCCGCCTGGAGAAGGAGGGGCGCACGCTCGTCCTCGACCCCGGCGGGTTCAGCGAGCCGGACGCCGCCGCCGGCGCGGACGCCCTCCTCGTCACGCACGAGCACCCCGACCACTTCGACGAGGGACGGCTGCGCGCGGCGCTGGAGGCGAACCCGGCCGCGGAGATCTGGACGTTGAAGGCGGTCGCGGACCAGCTCTCGGCGGCCTTCCCGGGACGGGTGCACACCGTCGGCCACGGCGACACCTTCACGGCCGCGGGCTTCGACGTGCAGGTCCACGGCGAACTGCACGCGGTGATCCACCCGGACATCCCGCGCATCACCAACGTCGGCTACCTGATCGACGGCGGCAGGGTCTTCCACCCCGGCGACGCCCTCACCGTCCCGGACCACCCCGTGGAGACCCTGATGCTCCCGGTGATGGCCCCCTGGAACAAGATCTCCGAGGTCATCGACTACGTCCGCGAAGTGCGCCCGCAGCGCGCCTACGACATCCACGACGCGCTCCTGACCGACCTCGCCCGCCCGATCTACGACCGTCAGATCGGCGGGCTCGGCGGCACGCGGCACCTGCGGCTGACCCCCGGCGACTCGGCCGAGGTGTGAGCACCCCCGCCTGCGGGCGGCACCGCGTTGTCAGTGCCGCCCGGTAGGTTGTGAGACATGCGCATCGCGACCTGGAACGTGAACTCGATCACCGCCCGCCTGCCGAGGCTCCTGGCCTGGCTGGAGAGCAGCGGCACCGACGTGCTCTGCCTCCAGGAGGCCAAGGTCGCCGAGGAGCAGTTCCCGTTCGCCGAGCTGCGCGAGCTGGGCTACGAGGCGGCGGTCCACGCGACCGGCCGCTGGAACGGCGTGGCGGTGCTCTCCCGTGTCGGCATCGAGGACGTGGTCAAGGGCCTGCCCGGCGACCCCGGCTTCGACGGCGCGGTCGAGCCCCGCGCGATCTCCGCGACCTGCGGCCCGGTCCGCGTCTGGTCGGTGTACGTGCCGAACGGCCGCGAGGTCGAGCACCCGCACTACGCGTACAAGCTCCAGTGGTTCGAGGCCCTGAGGGCCGCCGTCGCGGGCGACGCGGGCGGCAGCCGCCCGTTCGCCGTCCTCGGCGACTACAACGTGGCGCCGACCGACGACGACGTCTTCGACCCGGCCGCCTTCGAGGGCTCCACCCACGTCACCCCGGCCGAGCGCGCCGCCCTGGCCGCCCTGCGCGGGACGGGCCTGGAGGACGTGGTCCCGCGCCCCCTGAAGTACGACCACCCGTTCACGTACTGGGACTACCGCCAGCTGTGCTTCCCGAAGAACCGCGGCATGCGCATCGACCTGGTCTACGGCAACCAGCCGTTCGCCAAGGCCGTCAAGGACGCCTACGTCGACCGTGAGGAGCGCAAGGGCAAGGGCGCCTCGGACCACGCGCCGGTCGTCGTCGACCTCGACGTCTGAGGCACACCCGGACGCCCCTGACACCCGTACCGGCCTCAAGACCCGTACCGGCTCAAGACCCGTACCGGCCCTCACAGCGACCGCAGGTCCACCGACTCCGCCAGCGCCGCCAGCCCGGCGTCGCCCGGGTGCAGATGGTCCCCGCTGTCGTACGCGGGCAGCATCCGCGACGGCCGCGCCGGGTCCCGGATCACCGCGTCGAAGTCCAGCACCCCGTCGAACACACCGGCCCGGCGGATCCAGTCGTTGACGGCGGTCCGCTCGGTGTCGACGGCGGTGGTGCACCGCGCCTCGCCCTCGCACGGCAGGATCGTCGCCGCCAGCACCCGCAGCCCGCGGGCGTGCGCGCGGTCGGCGATCTCCCGCAGCCCGGCCGTCACCCGCGCCGCGCTCGTGCCCCAGCGCACGTCGTTGACGCCCTGGAAGACGACCACCGTGCGCGCCGAGGTCTGGGCGAGGACGTCCCGGTCCAGCCGGTGCAGGGCGCTCACCCCGCCCGAGGCGGCCGAGACCCCGTCGCCGGGGTAGACGTCGGTGACCACGCGGTTCGCCGAGATGCCCTGGTTGAGCACGCCGTAGCGCGGCACCCCGGTCTGCGCCAGCAGCCGCCGGGCCAGCACGTTCGGCCAGCGCCGGTTGGCGTCCACCGTCGACTTGTCGCCGTCCGTGATGGAGTCGCCGAGCAGCACCACCGAGCCCGGCCCGCCGCCCACGTCGACGCCGGTCAGCAGCGGCCAGCTGGTGATGACCGTGGTGTACGCGCCGCCCGTGGCGTCGGCGGCGTGGTCGCCGGCCTCGCTGACGTACGACCGCTGCTGGGCGAGCCGGTGCACGGGCGCCGCGGGCACCGTGCCCGGGAGGTGGAAGCTGACCAGCAGATTGGTGTCCGGCGGCACCTCGAAGTCGAGGGGGTCGCTGTAGGCCTGGGCGCCGGCCGGGACGACGGTGCCCGGCGCGCCGCGGAACCGCACCGGCACCGGGGTGCCGGCCGCGGCCGCGCCCGCGTCCTGGACGGCGACGGTGGCGCTGCCGATCCGCACCGGGGCGGCGGCGAAGGTGTTGTCGAAGCGCAGCCGCACCCGCGGCCCGCCCGCCGAGGTGTGCACCACCAGCCGCAGCGTCCGGTCGGTCCACGGTCCGACGGACGGATGGCCGGAGGTCGCCGCCGACCAGCTGCCGGTCCAGCCGCGTGCCGCCGCCCGCACCGACACCGCGAACACATGCAGTCCGGCCGCGCGCGGCAGCCGTACCGAGACCACCTCGCGGCCCGGCGCGACCGGCACCGTCACCACGTACAGCCGGGCCTGCTCGGCGAGTTGTCCGGCGGGCGTGTTGATGTGCGGCAGGGCCACCGCCTTGGTGGCGAGGGGACCGCGGCGCCAGTCGGGGGCGGTCAGCAGGTAGGAGGAGCGGGAGCCGTCGGCGTATCCGACGGTGCCCGAGCCGGTGACGTCCTGTCCGGTGGTGCCGGTGACGAGGAAGGCGAGGGCGTCGCCGCGGCCGTGCACGCGCACCGTCTGGCCGTCGGCGACGACGTTGTCCGGCTCGCCCGGGACCCGTTTCGGCCAGGTGAGCCGGGCGCCCTGCACGGTGAGCGCGCGGCCGGGCGTCCAGCCGGCCGCGGCCAGGTCCCGGGCGGACAGGGAGGCGCCGGCGCCGTCGAAGTCCGCGCCGGCCGGGCGGGCGTCGTCGCTGACGGCCCGGTTGTCGAACAGCTGGGTGATCGGCCGTGGTTCGGCGCGGCGCTCGCCGGTGGCCTGCGCGGCGGCCGCCGGGATCACGGACGCGCACACCAGGAGGACGACCGCGAGCCCTCGGACCCCTCGACGCACCAACCGGACCTCCCGGATCAGGGAACACGGACACCGCCCCCGTGAAGCTAGGCAGGGGCCGGGGAGCCGTCAACGAACCACGGGCGAAGACGGCGTGAAACCGCCCGCGGGCGTGGCCGGGATCGTCCGCGTGCCCTGTGGTGCGCCGCCGGTACGAATGTCAGTCTGGAGCTATGAACATCCCTTTCCTGGGCCATCGCCGCACGGAGCACGGGGCGCCCGATCCCGCGGGGATCGCCGGACTCCTGGCCGAGTGCGAGCTGCTGCGGTCCCAGGCGGGGCAGGCGGGGGTCCGCCTCGACGACACGCCGGCCTCCCTGGAGGCGCTGGACCAGCTGCCGCCGCGCTGGCGGGACGACGCGGAGATGCTGCTCCGGCTGGGCAACGACGCCGGCCTGTATCTGGGCACCGTCGTCGTGCGGACCGTGCCGGGCGCGGCCTGGGAGATCCGCCCCGACGGACAGCCGGTCGTCCTGCTCCCCTCCGGGCGCGAGGTGGACGTGGTGGCCGCCGGACAGGAGTGGGCGGCCAGTGGGGTGCCCGAGCTGTCCCAGCTGTACGCCGAGGTCGCGGGGGCCTGAACCGGGGCCTGAACCGGCGCGGACCCGGCCCGCAACCGACACCAGCCGCCACCCATGCGCCGTAAATACGGCTAATGCCCGAAAAGTGCGTGTCGCTGCTCAACTCCCCGCCATGGTGGATAGCTTGCGGCAGCCACGACACGGCGTGTCCCGAGCCCGGTTGACGCCCCGTGGTCAGGGCGTCCACCGACCGGCCGCCCCCAGCGCGCCGGAACTCGACTACGATGAGCCGTTCATCCCCGTGGCGGGGAAACTCTCGCCGATTCGCGTCGGGATGCGCGGACCCAGGGGGCAGCGGTACCAGAGCCGGGCCGTCCGGCCGCGGCCGCCGATCACTGCTCGCGCAGCGGAATCGACACGTATGACGGGTCGTTCGCCGGCGAGGAGAAGGTCAGCCGTGCGCCGGACGGGTTGTGCTCGATGTAGAGCGGGTCGACCGTGTCGACGACCAGGGCGAGCCGGTGCCCTGCCGGAACGTCGTAGGCCGTGGAGAACAACTCCAGGTCGACGCCGAACGGCTGACCCGGCGTCCGCCCGTGGAAGGTGTACGGCGCGTTGCTGACCAGCTTGCCGAGGCCGAGCGGGCCCACGTCGTAGAGGTACGCGACGAGGGTTCCGCTCTCCTTGGTCGAGGTCACCGTGGTGTGCAGCGTGGCGGTGCCGCGCACCCGCTGGGTGGTGGCGTACGGCTGCGACTGCCAGACGGCGGCCCAGCGCCGGGGGAGCAGGGGGACCGAGGTGACCGGCGGCACCTGGGCGATCTGGTCGAGCAGGTTGGACAGGAAGATGACGCCGCCGTCCGCGCCGGAGTTGACGTTCGTGTCGATGGTCGTGGTGCCCCCGAGCGCGATCTTCCGCTGGGCCGCGGCCACGGACTTCCAGTCGGGATACGTCTCGTAACCGCCTCCGGTGCGGGACTTCAGGCGCACCGGCTGCTCCCGGTCTACGCCGTTGGCCTCGCCCTTGAGGTGGTGGTCGAACCAGCGCCGGGTGTCAGTCCAGACGTCGTTGGGCAGCCCGAGCAGGCCCGTCGCCTCGGCGGTCGCGTGGTCGCCGGGGCGCAGCTGGAGTCTCTTCGGGCCGGTCAGCTTCTCGAAGAAGTCCGCGTACTGGTTGGGCGGGAAGATGGTGTCGCCCCAGGCGTTGGCCAGCATGACGGCCGTGCCGTGGGCGTTGATCCGGTCCAGGTGGGTGGCGGGGGAGCGCTTCGCCCCCCAGGCGATCATCTCGTCCTCCTTGTCCAGGTCGGACGCGAAGAAGTCCTGGAAGACCTGCTGGAGTTCCGCGCTCGGGCGGCCGGTGAGGGAACCCGCGCCCTGGAGCAGCGCGGCGGCCTGGGCGTGCTGGGTGCGGCCGGAGTAGATGGAGTCGATCAGGTCGGCCCAGCCGCTGAGCGCGGCGACCGCCCTGACCCGCTGGTCGTGGGCGGCGGTGAGCAGGCTGATCCCGGCGCCGTAGGAGACGCCCGCCATGCCGACCTTGCCCGGGTCGGACGGGGTGTGGGCCAGCGCCCAGTCGATGACCTTCGACGCGTCGGCGATGTCCGGTGGACCCGCGACCTCGATATGGCCGCCGGACTGCCAGAACCCGCGCACGTTGTAGGTGACCACCACATAACCGGAGTCGGCGAGCCGCTGCGCCTGGGCCAGGTACTCGACCTGGGGCGTGGCCCAGCTCGTGGGCAGCACGATCAGCGGGTAGCGGTGCGAGCCGTCGGTGCCCGCGGGGGTGACGACGTTCGCCTTGAGCGTCGTACCGCCGTCGCCGGTGATGTCGACGAACCGCACCCCGCCGGTCGTGGCGTGGGCGGCGGGAGCGGCGGTGAGGGCGCCACCGGCGATCAGGGTCGCGGAGACGGCGCCCACGGCGGTGGTGCGCAGGGCCTTGCGATGGAGTCCCACGGGTCACTCCTCACTCGTGTCAACGAAAGTGACCCGACGGTAACCGCGGGGCCTTACCGGGGGTAACCCATCGGTAAGTTGCGTGAAAGTAACAATCATTGAAGGGCGGACCGTTCCGTCTCCTCGGGGAGCGGCGACCGCGCCGCCCGCGTCACGTCCGCCACCAGCTCCACCACGTCCGGCCCGTACGCCTGGGAGTTGACCACCTTCAGCAGCAGCACGAACGAGCCCGTGCCGTACTTGCGGGCCAAACGCTCGTGGTGGCGGGCGAGATACCGGGTGGCGGCCTGGTTGTCGATCGCCCGCTGCCCGCAGAACAGGAACACCGGCCGCGCCCGGGGCGCCTGCTCGGCGGTGAGCCGGGCCAGCAGCACGTACTCGGTGCGGCCCGGCTCCATGCGATAGCGCTCGCCGCCGATCCGGAACGCGCCCCGCTCCGGCCCCGGTTCACCGTCCACGTTGACCCGCACCCCCGGCAGCAGGCTCTCCAGATGGGCGGCCATCCGGTGGTTGGAGGCCGGCCCGCCCACGCAGAACTCGGTGCGCTCGCCGAAACCCCGCTGGGCCGCGTCGTGCGCCACGACCTGCGCGTGCGCGTTGCAGTCCTTGATGAGCGCCGACAGCTCCAGCAGCGCGAAGACGTCGTGCCGCGTCACCGTCAGATCCGTTCCGCCCGCGTCCCGGTTGACCACCAGCAGCGACTCGGAATTGTCCGGCAGCCCGAAGAACGCCTGCTTGCGGCGGAGTCGGCGCCGCCAGAGGTAGGTACGGGTGAACCAGCCCAGCGCGGCGCTTATGCCGGTCGCCAGTACACCGAGGACGATGTTGCGCACGTCGTCGTTCATGGCGGGGCATCGTATCGGGTGCTCCTGACGTGCCCATGGTCATGGACTAGGCTGCCCGAACGGCCTTTCACTGGAGGTGCGGATGCGTCGTCCCGTCGTACGCAAGCTGTCCGTCCTGGCGGTCTCGGCCGCCGTGGTGTCGGTGGGAGCGGCCGCCCCGCCCACCGCTTCCCGGACCGCTCCCGAGAAGGTACCGGTCGCCGTCGGCCACGGCGGCGCCGTCGCCAGCGTCGACCCGGACGCCTCCGCCGCCGGCATCGAGGTGCTGAGGAAGGGCGGCAACGCCGTCGACGCGGCCGTCGCCACCGCCGCCGCGCTCGGCGTCACCGAGCCGTACTCCGCGGGCATCGGCGGAGGCGGCTACTTCGTCTACTACGACGCCGCGTCCCGCACCGTGCACACCCTCGACGGCCGCGAGACCGCCCCGCTCACCGCGGACTCCGGCCTCTTCCTGGAGAACGGCACACCGGTCCCGTTCGCCGAGGCCGTCAGCAGCGGCCTCGCCGTCGGCACCCCCGGCACCCCCGCCACCTGGCGCACCGCCCTCGACAAGTGGGGCAGCAAACGGCTCGGCACGCTCCTGAAGCCCGCCGTGCGGCTCGCCCGCGACGGCTTCACCGTCGACGCCACCTTCCGCGCGCAGACCGCCGCCAACGAGACCCGCTTCCGGTACTTCCCCGACACCGCCGAGCTGTTCCTGCCGGGCGGGCAACTGCCCGTCGTCGGCTCGACCTTCAAGAATCCCGACCTGGCCCGCACGTACGAGGAGCTGGCCCGCAAGGGCACCGGCGCCCTCTACCGCGGCGACCTCGCCGAGGACATCGTCGCCACCGTCAACAAGCCGCCCGTGGACCCGGCCTCCGGCTGGAACGCCCGCCCCGGCGACCTGTCCGAGAAGGACCTGGCCGCCTACCGCGTCAGGTCCCAGGCCCCCACCCGCACGACCTACCGCGGGCTCGGCGTCTACTCCATGGCCCCGTCCTCCTCCGGCGGCACCACCGTCGGCGAGGCACTCAACATCCTGGAGCGCACCGACCTGTCGAAGGCGAGCCAGGCCCGCTACCTGCACCGCTTCATCGAGGCCAGCCGCATCGCCTTCGCCGACCGGGGGCGCTGGGTCGGCGACCCGGCCTTCGAGGACGTACCGACCAGGGAACTGCTGTCGCAGCGGTACGCCGACACGCGCGGCTGCCTCATCAAGGACGACGCGGTGCTCACCAGCCCGCTCGCGCCCGGCGACCCCCGGCACCCCGCCGACTGCGGCACCGCGGGCCCCGCGGCACCCACCACGTACGAGGGCGACAGCACCACCCACCTGACGGTCGCCGACAAGTGGGGCAACGTCGTCTCCTACACCCTCACCATCGAGCAGACCGGCGGCAGCGGCATCACCGTGCCCGGCCGCGGCTTCCTGCTCAACAACGAGCTGACGGACTTCTCCTTCGCCCCCGCCAACCCGGCCGTCCACGACCCCAACCTGCCCGGACCGGGCAAGCGGCCCCGCTCGTCGATGTCCCCGACGATCGTCCTGGACCGCCACGACCGGCCCGTCGTCGCCCTCGGCTCACCCGGCGGCGCCACGATCATCACCACCGTGCTGCAGACCCTGACCGGCTTCCTCGACCGCGGCCTGCCCCTCGTCGACGCCATCGCCGCCCCGCGCGCCAGCCAGCGCAACGCGGCCACCACCGAACTCGAACCCGGCCTGTACGACAGCGCCGTGCGCGCCGAACTGGAGCGCATCGGCCACGCCTTCCGCCTCAACCCCGAGATCGGCGCCACCACCGGCGTCCAGCGCCTGCCCGGCGGCAAGTGGCTCGCGGCGGCCGAGACGGTACGCCGGGGCGGCGGCTCGGCGATGGTGGTGCGACCCGCGCCCTAGGGTGCGTCCCGACGCTCGCGGCGTCGGCGCGCCGACCCCATGGCAAGGTGCCCGCCGACGCTTCGGGGGCGCGGCAGGCGCGGGCTGGGCCGGGGCAGCAGCACTCGGAGAGCACCGACACGAACGTGCTGAACGTGACCACCGCCCACCTTGATCGTTCGTGGGGACATGAACAGCATCTCGCGGGCCCTGACCGTCGGCGCGTTCGCCGTGGTCCTGCCCATGACCCTCGTCACTCCGTCCCAGGCGGCTCCGGGTGAGGTGTGCTTCTACACCGAGCCCGGCTACCGGGGCGCATCCTGGTGCTACCGACCGTGGGGCTACTCGGACGTGCCGGGCTTCCTGCATGACAAGGCTCGGTCTTTCGAGTCCAACTCGGACGTCGTCGTCTACGCGATCGATCACGCGGGAGGAGCGTGCTATCAGCGCAGGATCTGGGTGGGGGACCGGGACCCGAACTGGTCCTGGGGCACCAGGATCGACGGCGTCGGTACCGACCCCCAGGGATGCGAGCCGAGCTGATCCGCGGCGGAGCGGGCAACGGCTCGATCACCGCCCATGGCTCGATCACCGCCCACGGCTCGTCAGCCGACTCGGGCCCGCTCCGGACGGAAGGCGAGGCGGTCGTCCGTCACGTCGACCGTGACCCGGTCGCCTCGCTGCACCCGGCCGTCGAGGAGCAGCCGGGACAGGCGGTTGTCGACCTCGCGCTGGATGGTGCGGCGCAGCGGTCGGGCACCGTACTCCGGCTGGTAGCCCTGCCGGGACAGCCAGTCCACGGCCGGATCGGTGAACTCGACGGTGACGCCCTGGGCGCGCAGCAGCCGCCGGGTCTCCTCCAGCAGCAGATCGGTGATCCGGTGCAGCTGGTCTGGGGTGAGCTGGCGGAAGACGACGATCTCGTCGATCCGGTTGAGGAACTCGGGCCGGAAGTGCTCGCGCAGCGGGCGCAGGATCTGCTCCCGGCGGGCCTCCTCGGCGTCCCCGCCCGGCCCGAACCCGATCCCGGCGCCGCGCCGGATGATCGCCTCCGAACCGAGGTTGCTGGTCATCACGATGACCGTGTTGGTGAAGTCCACCGTGCGGCCCTGGGAGTCGGTGAGCCGCCCGTCGTCCAGCACCTGGAGCAGGATGTTGAACACGTCCGGGTGCGCCTTCTCCACCTCGTCGAGCAGCAGCAGCGAGTACGGGTGACGGCGGACCACCTCGGTGAGCTGCCCGGCCTCCTCGTGGCCGACGTATCCGGGCGGGGCGCCCACCAGCCGGCTGACGGTGTGCCGCTCCTGGTACTCGCTCATGTCGAGGCGGACCATGCGGTCCTCGCTGCCGAACAGCGCCTCCGCGAGCGCCCGCGCCAGCTCGGTCTTGCCGACGCCGGTCGGACCGAGGAACAGGAAGCTGCCGATCGGACGGTTCGGTGAGGACAGCCCGGCCCGGGAGCGCAGCACCGCGTCGGAGACGACCCGCACGGCCTCCTCCTGGCCGACCACCCGCTCGCGCAGATGCTCCTCCAGGCCCAGCAGCCGGTCCTTCTCCTCCTCGGTGAGCCGGCTGACGGGGATGCCGGTCAGCCGGGACACCACCTCGGCGATCGCCTCCGCGGTCACCTCCAGGTTCTGGCCCTCGTCGGCCTCGCCGTCCCCGGCGGCCTCGGCGATCCGCTGCTTCAGCTCGGTGATGCGGTCCCGCAGCCGCATCGCCTCCTCGTACTGCTCGTCGGCGACCGCCTGGTCCTTGTCCAGGGCCAGCTGCTCGGCCTCCCGCTCCATGGCCCGTACGTCCGTGCCCTTGGTGCGGGCCCGCAGCCGTACCCGCGCGCCCGCCTGGTCGATCAGGTCGATCGCCTTGTCGGGCAGGCGCCGGTCGGTGAGATAGCGGTCCGACAGCTCGACGGCCGCCTCCAGCGCCTCGTCGCTGTAGCGGACCTGGTGGTGGGCCTCGTAGCGGTCGCGCAGGCCGCGCAGGATCTCCAGCGCGTCCTCGGTGGTCGGCTCCGGCACCAGGATCGGCTGGAAACGGCGGGCCAGCGCCGCGTCCTTCTCGATCCGGCGGAACTCCTCCAGCGTGGTCGCGCCCACGATGTGCAGCTCGCCGCGCGCGAGCGCCGGCTTGAGGATGTTCCCGGCGTCCATCGAGCCGCCCTCGCCGCCCCCGCCCGCGCCGACCACGGTGTGCAGCTCGTCGATGAAGATGATCAGCTCGGTGGAGTGGGTGCGGATCTCGTCGACGATCGTGTTCATCCGCTCCTCGAAGTCGCCCCGGTAGCGGGTGCCCGCGACGACTCCGGTGAGGTCGAGGGCGACGACCCGGCGGCCGATCAGCACGTCCGGCACGTCCCCGTCGGCGATCCGCTGCGCCAGCCCCTCCACGATCGCGGTCTTCCCGACGCCCGCGTCACCGATCAGCACCGGGTTGTTCTTGCCCCGGCGGGACAGCACCTCGATGGTCTGCTCGATCTCGTCGTCCCGGCCGATCACCGGGTCGATACGGCCCCGGCGGGCCAGGTCGGTGAGGTCGCGGCCGTACTTGTCGAGGGTGGGCGTGGCCGCCTGGCGGGGCCGTTCCGCGCGGGGCGCCGCCGCTCCCGCCTCCGGGGCTTCCTTCGGCCCGCCCGGGGCGAAACGCGCCGCGCTCAGGATGTGTCCGGCGGCCGAGTCGGGGTTGTTGGCCAGCGCGCTCAGCACGTGCTCCGGCCCGATGTAGCCGGTGCCGCTCGCCCGGGCCAGGTCGTGCGCGTCCAGCAGGGCCCGCTTGACCGCCGGGGTGAGCGACAGCGAGGTCGGCGGCGGCACCTCGCCCTCCCGGTACTGCACCGGCCCCGAGCGCTCGTCGATCTCGGAGGCGAGCGAGTCCGGGTCCGCGCCGGCGCGGCTGAGCAGGCTCCGGGTCGGTTCGGCGGACAGGGCCGCGCGGAGCAGGTGCTGGGTGTCGAGGTCCCGGCTGCCGTGTTCGGCGGCGTACCGCGCGGCCCCCTGGACCAGGTCGCGGGCCGGCTGGCTGAGCAGCCGGCCGATATCGATCTGCCGGGGACCGGGACGGGGGCCGCCGAAGAAGCGGGCGAGGAATTCTCCGAAGGGGTCGCCCTCCGAGCCGATGAAGCCGCTGGTCATCGTTTGGGTTCCTTCGCTGTCGACGTGCCGGGGCCGGGTTTCCCGGGGTGGGCTCGTTCAAGCCACCTTGGCACGAAGTGGGGCGACAGGCATGTGCAGTGGACCGGCCCTGGACCGCCGCCCCGGAAGGGGGTTCACCTCGCCGTGAGGACGCGCGGGCCGTCGTCCGTGATCGCGACCGTGTGTTCGACGTGCGCCGCGCGGGAACCGTCGTTCGTGCGGAGGGTCCAGCCGTCGGGGGCCGCGTGGTAGCCGTCGGTGCCGCCCGCGACGAGCATCGGCTCGATGGCCAGGACCATGCCCGCGCGCAGCCGCAGGCCACGGCCGGGGCGGCCCTCGTTGGGGACCGGCGGGTCCTCGTGCATACGGCGGCCCACGCCGTGCCCGCCGAAGCCGTCCGGGATGCCGTACCCGGCGTCCCGGCACACCCGGCCGATGGCGTGCGCGATGTCGCCCATGCGGTTGCCGGCGACGGCGGCGTCGATGCCGGCCGCGAGGGCGCGTTCGGCCGTCTCTATCAGGCGTACGTCGGAGGGGCGGGGGCGGCCCACCGTGAAGCTGATCGCCGAGTCGCCGACCCAGCCGTTCAGCTCGGCGCCGAAGTCCAGGGAGACCAGGTCGCCGTCGCGCAGCCGGTACCGCGTGGGGATGCCGTGCACGATCGCGTCGTTCACCGAGGCGCACAGGACGGCGGGGAAGGGGGTCGGGGCGAAGGAGGGGCGGTAGCCCAGGAAGGGCGAGGTCGCGCCCGCCTCCCGCAGGGCGTCGCGGGCCAGGGCGTCCAGGTCGAGGAGGGAGACGCCCACGTCCGCGGCGTTCCGCAGGGCCGTGAGGGTGCGCCCGACGACCTGGCCCGCCTCGTACATGGCGTCGATCGATGTGTCCGTCTTCAGTTCCACCATGCCAATTACTATACCGGTATTTGAATTGGGATCGGCATCCGGCGGTATTTGAATGGGGTTGTTACTAGGATGGGTGCCATGGTGCGCACTCCCCTCACCCCCGAAGAGCGCGAACGCGGCGAGCGGCTCGGCAGGCTGCTGCGCGAGGCCCGCGGCGGCCGCAGCATGGCGGAGGTCGCGGCGGGCGCCGGCGTCTCCGCGGAGACCCTGCGCAAGATCGAGACGGGCCGCGCGCCGACACCGGCGTTCTTCACGGTGGCCGCGCTCGGCCGCACCCTCGGGCTGTCCCTGGACGAGCTGGCCACCGCGGCGTACGGCGCGACGCCCGCGTACGACCCCGCGGCGCCCTTCGACGCCACGGCGCCGGCCGTCACGTCCGGGGCGGCCGCCGCCTGAGGGTGTCGCGCCCTGGCCGCAAACTCCCCGTAGCGGGCCCGTAACACGGCTCGTGTTGGCTACCGACCCGAGTGCTCCGGTCATGCGGGGAGTGGGCGATGACAGTGGATCAGCTCCCGTACGCGGTACGGGAGTTCGCGGACCGCCTGGCCGGCCTGCTGGACAGGCTGGACCAGGACGGCGGCTGGTGCGCCGTGTTCCGGCGGCGCGACCCCGACGGGATGCGCGCCTGCCTCGACGGGCGGGAGGTCCCGCCCTGGGACGTGGTCGAGTCCCTGCTCCAGGACCTCGCCGCCGCGCACGGCCCCGAGGCCGCCGAGGCCGAAAGGGACCGGACGCGCGCCCTGCACAGCGCGGCGCTCGCCGCGTACGACGCCCGGCCCGGCGGCCGGGACGCCCTCGCCGCCCGGCTCGACGTGATGCTCCGCGAGCGGGAGTACGCCGCCGAACGCCTCGCCGGACTGGGCCGCGCGCTCGCCTCGGCCACCACCCGGGCCGCCGCCGACACCCTCCGCCTCGACCTCGCCTGGGCCCGCGACGACCACGCCCGCGCCACCGCCCGCTGCGCGGAACTGAGCACCCGCCTGACCGCACTGGACCACCGCGCCCCGACCCCCCGGACCATCCCCCCGCCGCGCCCCGGTGACGACCCGCCACCCCGCCCGGCCGAGGCCCCCGCGAACGCCCGATCGGCCACGACACCTACGGCGCACCCGACGGACCGCGGGGAGGGCGCGAACGACGGTCCCTGGCCGGACGACGGGCGGAGCGGTGGCCCCCGGACGGGTGGCAGGCCGAGCGCTGACCGCCGGCCGGGCGACGGGCAGGCTGGTCGTCTTGGGCCGAGCGGCGGGCAGGGCGGTCGTCTCGCGCCGGGCGACGGCCCGGGTGGTCCACTCCGGCCGGCCGACGGGCCGGGCGGGCGCCTCCGGGGCGACCTCGACTCGGGGGGAGCCCCGGCGCCCGGCGGTGGCGCGGTCGCCGTGCCCGCCCCCGTGACGCCCCCTCCGGCGGTGCCTGCTCCAGCGGCCCCCGCATCCACTCCCGCCCCCACCCCCAAGCAGCGCAAACGCCGTCGAGGTGGTGCCCGGTTCGCCGGAGTGGGGGACGAGGGCGGGGGCCCCGTCGTCGTGCCGCCCGTCGCGCAGCCGATGCCGGTCGCGCCGGCCGTGCCGGGTGGCCGTACCCCGCGGGGAGCGCGGTTCGCGGGAGCCGCGGCGCAGGCGCAGGGGCCCGAGGCGCCGCGGAGTGCGCCCGTGGACGCGCAGGCGCGGCGGGAGACGGGCACCGTGATCGAGACGCTGGCGCGGCTGCGCGCCGAGGGCCGCAGCGGAGAGGCGCACGCGCTGCTGGCCGAGGCCGCGCGATGGCCCGCCGCCCGGTTCCCGCTGCTCGCCGAGGAGCTGGAGCGCGCGGGCCTGGCCGCGGACTGGGCGACCCTGCTGTGGGAGACCGTGTCCCTGCCCGCGGACCGGCTGGTGGCCGCCGCCGACGCGCTGACCGCGGCCGGGCGCGGCGCGGACGGGCGGCAGATCCTGCGGCAGGGCGTCGTCCGCCCCGCCGCGGAGATCGGGCAGGCCGTGCTCGTGCTGACCGCCGACGGCCGCGGCCGCGAGGCGGACGCCCTGCTCGACGCCTACGTCCGGGCCCGCCCCCCGGAGGAGGTGGTGCGCAGCGCCGCACCCGACCCGCGGACCCTCGTCCCGCTGCTGCTCCAGGCCGCCGCGCGGGTCTCCGCGGCACGCCACCGGGATGTCGCGCACGCCCTCCGCGTGGCCGGAGCGGCCGGCTGACCGGCCCCGTCGCTCACCCACCGGAGTGGCAGTCGCGACCGGCCGAGCGGGTTGCCGACGATGGTCTTGGCAAGGCCTTCCCCGAGGCATACGTTCATCCCTCTACGACCTGCGTCTACGGGCGTAGAGGCTCTGCGTCCCGTCGAAGGAGCAGCTCATGGCCAACGTCGTACGCGCCGCTCTGGTCCAGGCGACCTGGACCGGCGACACCGAGTCCATGGTCGCGAAACACGAGGAGCACGCCCGCGAGGCGGCCCGCCGGGGAGCCAAGGTCATCGGGTTCCAGGAAGTCTTCAACAGCCCGTACTTCTGCCAGGTGCAGGAACCGGAGCACTACCGCTGGGCCGAGCCGGTGCCCGACGGGCCGACCGTGCGGCGGATGCGGGCGCTGGCCCGCGAGACCGGCATGGTGATCGTCGTCCCCGTCTTCGAGGTCGAGCAGTCCGGCTTCTACTACAACACCGCCGCCGTGATCGACCCCGACGGCACCTACCTCGGCAAGTACCGCAAGCACCACATCCCCCAGCTCAAGGGCTTCTACGAGAAGTACTACTTCCGGCCCGGCAACCTCGGCTGGCCCGTCTTCGACACCGCCGTCGGCAAGGTCGGCGTCTACATCTGCTACGACCGCCACTTCCCCGAGGGCTGGCGCCAGCTCGGCCTGAACGGCGCCCAGCTGGTCTACAACCCGTCGGCCACCCACCGCGGCCTCTCCGCCCACCTGTGGCGCCTGGAGCAGCCCGCCGCGGCCGTCGCCAACGCGT
This sequence comes from Streptomyces sp. NPDC052687, assembly GCF_040678395.1. Lineage (NCBI taxonomy): Bacteria > Bacillati > Actinomycetota > Actinomycetes > Kitasatosporales > Streptomycetaceae > Streptomyces > Streptomyces sp. NPDC052687. The sequence continues at coordinate 62,382 of NZ_JBFATR010000037.1, forward strand.
ACTTCGTCGCCGCCATCAACCGCGTCGGCCAGGAGGGGGAGTACGGCGAGAACGACTTCTACGGCACGAGCTACTTCGTCGACCCGCGCGGGCAGTTCGTGGGGGAGGCCGCCGGCGACTCCGAGGAGGAACTGCTCGTGCGCGACCTCGACTTCGACCTCATCGACGAGGTGCGGCAGACGTGGGCGTTCTACCGCGACCGCCGCCCCGACGCGTACGAAGGGCTGGTACGGCCGTGACCGGGAACCACACGACCAGGGACCTGCTGGGACGGCACCGGGCGGTGCTGCCCGACTGGCTCGCCCTCTACTACGACGACCCGATCGAGATCACCCACGGCGAGGGCCGGCACGTCTGGGACGCCGAGGGCAACCGCTACCTCGACTTCTTCGGCGGCATCCTCACCACCATGACCGCCCACGCCCTGCCCGAGGTCACCAAGGCGGTCGCCGAACAGGCCGGGCGGATCATCCACTCGTCCACGCTCTACCTCAACCGGCCGATGGTCGAACTCGCCGAGCGCGTCGCCCAGGTGAGCGGCATCCCCGACGCCCGCGTCTTCTTCACCACCTCCGGCACCGAGGCCAACGACACCGCGCTGCTGCTCGCCACCACCTACCGCCGCAGCAACACCGTCCTCGCGATGCGCAACAGCTACCACGGCCGCTCCTTCTCCACCGTCGGCGTCACCGGCAACCGCGGCTGGTCCCCGACCTCCCTGTCCCCGCTCCAGACGCTCTACGTGCACGGCGGCGTCCGCACCCGCGGCCCGTACGCCGCGCTCGACGACCGCGCGTTCATCGCGGCCTGCGTCGAGGACCTGAGGGACCTGCTCGGCCACACCCGCCCGCCCGCCGCCCTGATCGCCGAACCCATCCAGGGCGTCGGCGGGTTCACCTCCCCGCCGGACGGCCTGTACGCCGCCTTCCGCGAGGTGCTGCACGAGCGCGGCGCGCTGTGGATCGCCGACGAGGTGCAGACCGGCTGGGGCCGCACCGGCGAGCACTTCTGGGGCTGGCAGGCGCACGGGCAGTCCGGCCCGCCGGACATCGTCACCTTCGCCAAGGGCATCGGCAACGGCATGTCCATCGGCGGGGTCATCGCCCGCTCGGAGATCATGAACTGCCTGGACGCCAACAGCATCTCCACCTTCGGCGGCACCCAGATCACCATGGCCGCCGGTCTCGCCAACCTCACCTACCTGCTGGAACACGACCTCCAGGGCAACGCCCGGCGGGTCGGCGGACTGCTCATCGAGCGGCTGCGGGCCGTCGCCGCGCAGATCCCGGCCGTACGGGAGGTCCGCGGGCGCGGCCTGATGATCGGCGTCGACGTGGTGAGACCCGGCACCGACGAGGCCGCCCCCGAGCTGGCGGCGGCCGTGCTGGAGGCGGCCCGCGAGGGCGGACTGCTGATCGGCAAGGGCGGCGGCCACAACACCAGCGCCCTCAGGATCGCCCCGCCGCTGTCGCTCACCGTCGCGGAGGCCGAGGAGGGCGCCGCGATCCTCGAACAGGCCCTGCGGAGCATCGCCTAGCCGCCGAAGAGACAGCCGAGGAGACGGCCGAAGAGACAGGGGGACACCGTCATGACCGCCGGCCACGATCTGCCGCCCGCCCTGTCGGTCCGCCAGGTGCTGACCCTGGAACGCGTCCTCGCCGGCCGGCCCGAGGTGGTGGCCGGCGCCGACCGGCTCGACCGCCCCGTGCGCTGGGTGCACGTCGCCGAGGCCGCCGATGTCGGCGTGATGCTCAGCGGCGGCGAGATGGTCCTCACCACCGGGGTCCTGCTCGTCGGTGACGAACGCAAGCAGGCCGAGTACATCCACTCCCTGCACCGCGCGGAGGCCGCGGCCGTCGTCCTCGGACTCGGCCGCGCCTTCCCCGCCCCGCCCCGGGTGATGTGCCGGGCCGCCGAACGGTGCGGGCTGCCGCTGGTCGTCCTGCACCGGCCGTTCCCGTTCGCCCAGCTCACCGAGGAGGTCCAGTCCCGGCTGGTGCGGCGCAACTTCGCCGCGGTCAGCCTCTCGGAGGCCGTCCGCACCGCGCTCACCGCGCTCATCACCGCCGGGGCCCCGATCCAGGACCTCCTCGACGAGATCGCCCGGCACAGCGGCTGCCCCGTCGTCGTCACCAACCTCGCCCACCGGGTGCTCGCCACCGCCGGGGAACGCCCCGCCGTGGACGACGTGCTGCGCGACTGGGAGCGCATCGCCCGGCAGGCCGGCGGCCGCGAGGGCGACGGCTGGATCCGCGCCGAACTGGGCGGGCGCGGCGAGCGCTGGGGGCGGATCGTGCTGTGCGGCTACCGCGGCGACACCGCCGCCGGGCGGCTGCTCGCCGACCGGGCCGCCGAGGCGCTGATACTGCACCGCCTGCTGGGCGGCCCGGAGCACCGCTGGGAGGAGCAGTCCGCGCAGAGCCTGCTCACCGACCTGGTCTCCGGCGCCGTACCGGCCCGGCAACTGCTGCCCCGGGCCCGTGCCGCCGGACTGCCCGTGGGCCGGCGCGCCTACGTGCCCCTGGCGGTCCGCGACGCCCGGCCCGCCGCGCTCGACCGCACGCTGCGGCTGCTGGGCCTGCCGGGCCTGGCCGCCGCACTCGCCGACGGCACCACCGCCGTCCTGCTCAGCCTCGCCCGCGACCAGGACGCCCCGGCGCTCACCGAGCACTTCGCCGCCCGGCTGCGCCAGGAGGACGGCCCCGCCGTCGTGGCCGCCGCCGACGCCCGCACCGACTGGGACGACGTGCCCGCCGGGCTGCGCGAGGCCCGGCACGTCGCGGACGCCGTCGCCGGATCCTCGGCCGCCCTGGACCTCCCGGCCGTGGTCCGCCTGAAGGACGTCCACCTCAGAGGCCTCATCCGGCTGCTGCGGGACGACCCGCAGGTGCAGTCGTTCGCCGAACGGGAGCTGGCCGGGCTGCTCGGCCGCGAACAGCACGACCTGCTGCCGGTGCTGCGCACCTACCTCGCCACCGGCCGCAACAAGTCCCGCACCGCCCAGCTCCACCACGTCTCACGGCCCGCCCTCTACCGCCGCCTGGAGGCGATACAGACCCGCCTCGGCGTGGACCTCGACGACTTCGAGCAGGCCGCCTCGGTCCACATCGCACTCCTCGCGCACGACGCGCAACACCGGTGAAACCTGTGACGACCTGCGAAAACGGCGGTGAAACATGCGCCAGGCACAACGTGACACGGTGACACGCCGCCCGCCCGCGGACGTGACACGGTGCATCTCAAAGCCGGCCGTCCGGCTTCCTACGCTCACGGCACACCGAGCCACCGCAGCGACCGGAGGTCCCGATGAGCCGAGTGATCCGCGCCGCCGTCTTCCAGACCGCCTGGACCGGCGACAAGGAGTCCATGATCCGGGTGCACGAACAGGCGGCCCGCGACGCCGCCGCGCAGGGCGCCCAGGTGCTCTGCTTCCAGGAGCTGTTCTACGGACCGTACTTCTGCCAGGTCCAGGACCCCGCCTTCTACGCGTACGCCGAGCGGATCCCCGAGGGACCGGTCGTGCGCCGCTTCCAGGCGCTCGCGAGGGAACTGGGACTCGTCCTCGTCCTGCCGATGTACGAGGAGGAGCAGCCCGGTGTCCTCTACAACACGGCCGCCGTGCTCGACGCCGACGGCTCCTACCTCGGCAAGTACCGCAAGACCCACATCCCGCAGGTGCGCGGCTTCTGGGAGAAGTTCTACTTCCGCCCCGGCAACAGCGGCTGGCCCGTCTTCGACACGGCCGTCGGCAGGATCGGCGTCTACATCTGCTACGACCGCCACTTCCCCGAGGGCTGGCGGGCGCTGGGGCTGGCGGGCGCCGAGATCGTCTTCAACCCCTCGGCCACGTCCCGCGGCCTGTCCGGCTACCTCTGGCAACTGGAACAGCCCGCGGCGGCCGTCGCCAACGAGTACTTCGTCGGCGCGATCAACCGGGTGGGCGTCGAGGAGTACGGCGACGACGACTTCTACGGCACGAGCTACTTCGTCGACCCGGAGGCCCGGTTCGTCGGCGAGGTGGCGAGCGACAAGGAGCCCGAACTGGTGGTCCGCGACCTGGACATGGCCAAGCTGCGCGAGGTCCGCGACCGCTGGCAGTTCTACCGCGACCGGGCGCCGGGAGCGTACTCGCCGCTGACGGCGCCGTAGAAACCCGGCAAGGGCCACCACCTCAGGGGCGCGGGGCCGCATCGACATGCGGCTCCGCCGCGCGGGCGCGATCTACCCCCGACCACCCGTACTCACTCACCGCGAGGAGCGACCACGACATGAGCAGCCGGACAGTCATCCGCGGCGGCCTCGTCATCACCGCCTCCGACGAGATCCACGCAGACGTCCTCATCGAGGACTCCCGCATCGCCGCCCTCGCCGCCTCCGGCACCCCCGCCGCCGAGGCCTGGACGGCGGACCGGACCATCGACGCCGGCGGCAAGTACGTCATCCCGGGCGGCGTCGACGTCCACACCCACATGGAGCTGCCCTTCGGCGGCACCTTCGCCTCCGACACCTTCGAGACCGGCACCCGCGCGGCGGCCTGGGGCGGCACCACGACGATCGTGGACTTCGCCGTCCAGAGCGTCGGCCACGCACTGCGCGAGGGCCTCGACGCCTGGCACGCCAAGGCGGAGGGCAACTGCGCGATCGACTACGGCTTCCACATGATCGTCTCCGATGTGAACGAGGAGACGCTGAAGGAGATGGACCTGCTCATCGAGGAGGGCGTGACCTCCTTCAAGCAGTTCATGGCCTACCCCGGCGTCTTCTACTCCGACGACGGCCAGATCCTGCGCGCCATGCAGCGCTCCGCCGGGAACGGCGGCCTGATCATGATGCACGCCGAGAACGGCATCGCGATCGACGTCCTCGTCGAACAGGCCCTCGCCCGCGGTGAGACCGACCCCCGCTACCACGGCGAGGTCCGCAAGGCCCTGCTGGAGGCCGAGGCCACGCACCGGGCGATCCGGCTCGCCCAGGTCGCCGGCGCGCCCCTGTACGTCGTGCACGTCTCCGCGATGGAGGCGGTGGCGGAGCTGGCCAGGGCCCGCGACGAGGGCCTGAACGTCTTCGGCGAGACCTGCCCGCAGTATCTGTTCCTGTCGACCGACAACCTCGCCGAACCGGACTTCGAGGGCGCCAAGTACGTGTGCAGCACCCCGCTGCGGCCGCGTGAGCACCAGGCGAAACTCTGGCAGGGCCTGCGCACCGACGACCTCCAGGTCGTCTCCACCGACCACTGCCCCTTCTGCTTCACCGGCCAGAAGGAGCTGGGCCGCGGCGACTTCTCCAAGATCCCCAACGGTCTGCCGGGCGTGGAGAACCGGATGGACCTGCTCCACCAGGCCGTCCTCGACGGGCACATCTCGCGCCGCCGCTGGATCGAGATCGCCTGCGCCACCCCGGCCCGGATGTTCGGCATGTATCCGAAGAAGGGCACCATCGCCCCCGGCGCCGACGCCGACGTCGTCATCTACGACCCGCACGCCGAGCAGGTCATGTCCGCCGAGACCCACCACATGAACGTCGACTACTCGGCGTACGAGGGCAGACGCGTCACCGGCCGGGTCGAGACCGTGCTCTCCCGCGGCGTGCCCGTCATCACCGAGCGGGAGTACACCGGGCGCGCCGGACACGGCGTCTACACCCCCCGCTCCACCTGCCAGTACCTCGACTAGGAGGAGCCCTCATGGACTTCGGACTCGTCCTCCAGACCGACCCGCCCGCCTCCCGCGTCATCAGCCTGATGAAACGCGCCGAACGCAACGGCTTCCGCTACGGCTGGACCTTCGACTCCGCCGTGCTCTGGCAGGAACCGTTCGTCATCTACAGCCAGATCCTCGCCCACACGCAGAAACTGACGGTCGGCCCGATGGTGACCAACCCGGGCACCCGCACCTGGGAGGTCACCGCCTCCACCTTCGCCACCCTCAACGACATGTACGGCAACCGCACCGTCTGCGGCATCGGCCGCGGCGACTCCGCGATGCGCGTCGCGGGCCGCAAGCCCAACACCCTGGCCCGGCTCGGCGAGGCGATCGACGTCATCCGCGACCTCGCCGAGGGCCGCGAGGCGGTCGTCGACGGCCAGCCCGTCCGCATCCCCTGGATCCGCGACGGCAGACTCCCGGTGTGGATGGCCGCGTACGGCCCCAAGGCCCTCGCCCTCGCCGGGCAGAAGGCGGACGGGTTCATCCTCCAGCTCGCCGACCCGTTCCTGACCGAGTGGATGGTCAAGGCGGTGCGCGACGCCGCGACGGCCGCCGGCCGCGACCCCGCCTCCCTCACCATCTGCGTCGCCGCGCCCGCCTACGTCGGCGACGACCTCGCCCACGCCCGCGACCAGTGCCGCTGGTTCGGCGGCATGGTCGGCAACCACGTCGCGGACCTGGTGAGCCGGTACGGGGAACACTCCGGCCTGGTGCCGGAGGCGCTCACCGCGTACATCAAGGAACGCCACGGCTACGACTACAGCCACCACGGCCGCGCCGGGAACCCGTCCACCGACTTCGTGCCCGACGAGATCGTGGACCGCTTCTGCCTCCTCGGCCCGCCGTCGGCCCACGTCGAGAAGCTGCGCGTCCTCCGCGACCTGGGGGTGGACCAGTTCGCTCTGTACGACATGCACGACGCGCAGGAGGCGACGATCGAGGCGTACGGGGCCGAGGTCATCCCGGAGCTGGCCGGGTGACCCCGGCGGAGCGGGGCGGGTCGCCGGGGTGGGCGCGGGACGGTCCTTCAGCGCACTAGGCCGTTTCCTCCGGATCATCTCGCCGACCAGATGAAGATGGCGGCGAGGTGGAGGCCGGCCAGGTAGATGGTGGCCGTCTTGTCGTAGCGAGTGGCCAGGCCGCGCCACTGCTTGAGCTTGTTGATGCACCGCTCGACGGTGTTCCGCTGCTTGTAGGTCTCGCGGTCAAAGGCCGGGGGACGGCCGCCGAGCCGACCGCGCCGCTTGCGGTTCGCGGCCTGGTCCGCCGGCTGCGGGATCACCGCCCGGATCCTCCGCTGTCGCAAGTGGAGGCGGATCGCCCGGGACGAATACGCCTTGTCGGCCAGGACCACGTCCGGCGTCACCCTGGGACGGCCGATCCGTCTGGGTACCCGTAACCGGGCCATGACCTGCTCGAATGCGGGTGCGTCACCGGCCTGGCCCGGCGTGATGACGAACGCCAGCGGTCGGCAACGACCGTC
>NZ_JBFATR010000038.1:0-67783 GCF_040678395.1 Streptomyces sp. NPDC052687
CACCCCGCCGAGGGGTCCGGTCCGGCAGCAACGGCTCAATGCGTGCCCACTGGGCGTCAGTCAACGACACACCCAGACCAACGATCCGATGATCCCAAGGAAACGGCCTAGCCGCCGGGTCCGGGCGGCGCGCGCGGGCACCGGGTGCGGGCACCGGATGCGCCGTGCGGGCACCGGGTCCGGGGTGCGGTCGCCGCCGCGAGGGCCGCCGGGCGAGTGCTCCGGCACGGCAGGACGGCGGCCCCGAGGAGCGGCTGGAGGTGCTGCACGCCTGGCTGGTCGAGGACGTGCCCGGCGGCCGGGTCCGCGTCCTCACCCAGGAGACACAACGCGGCCGCCCCGCCACCGAACTGGCCCGGCAGCTCCCGAACCCGATGCTCAACGGCCACCAGGCCTGGCTGGACGGCCTCGTCCGCGCCGCCTCGGCCGGCACCGGCCGCTGACCGCCGCCGTACGGCCCCGCACGCGGGCGACGACCGCCGTACGCCGTGCGGACGGGGCGATGACCACCGTACGGCCGTACACGCGGGTGAAGGACGTACGTTCGGCGTGCCACACCGTGCGGGGAGGTGGTCGAGGTTACGGTCGGCGGTATGGACGGTGATCGTCAAGGCTGGCGCCAGTGCCTGTTCAGCGGGGCGGTCTTCGCCGTGTGCATGGCCGGCACCACCCTGCCGACCCCCCTCTACGGCCTCTACCAGGACAAGTTCGCCTTCTCCGAACTCACGGTCACCGTCGTCTACGCGGTCTACGCCGTCGGAGTCATCGGCATCCTGCTGCTGGCCGGCAACGCCTCGGACATCGTGGGCCGGCGCCCGGTGCTGCTGTGGGGCCTCGGCTTCGCGGCCGCCAGCGCCGTCTGCTTCCTGTGCGCCACCGCGCTGGGCTGGCTGTACGCGGGACGGCTGCTGTCGGGGCTGTCCGCGGGCCTGTTCACCGGGGCCGCCACGGCGTACGTGATGGAACTGGCCCCGCGCGGCGGCGCCTCACGGGCCACCTTCGTGGCCACCGCCGCCAACATGGGCGGACTGGGCTGCGGTCCCCTGCTCGCCGGGGTGCTCGCGCAGTACGCCCCCTGGCCGCTGTACCTGCCGTTCGTCGTCCACCTCGCCCTGGTGGCCTGCTCGGTCGCCGTCCTGCTGCGGCTCACCGAGACCGTGCGGGAACGGCGGCCCGTCAGCGCCGTACGCCCCCGACGGCCCGGCCTGCCCCCGCGCGTGCGGGCGGTGTTCGGACCGGCGGCCGCCGCCTCCTTCGTGGGCTTCGCCCTCTTCGGCGTCTTCACCTCCGTCAGCCCGTCCTTCCTCGCGCACTCCCTCGACGTGCACAACCGCGCGGTCAGCGGGCTGGTCGTCGCGCTCGCCTTCTTCGCCTCCACCGCGGGGCAACTGGCCGTCGGCCGGGCCGGCACGGCCCGCTCACTGCCCCTCGGCTGCGCCGCCCTGCTCGGCGGCCTCGCCCTGCTGGCGGGCGCCCTGCACTGGAACCTGCTGCCCCTGGTCGTCCTCAGCGCGCTCGTCGGCGGCGTCGGCCAGGGACTCGCCTTCCGCGGCGCCGTGTCCGCCGTGGCCCAGGCCTCCGACGCCGACCGGCGCGCGGCGGTCATCTCGGCGCTGTTCGTGGTCGCCTACACGGGTATCTCGGTGCCCGTCATCGGCGTCGGCCTCCTGGTCGGCCCGATCGGCCTCGAAGGCGCCGGGCTCGTCTTCATCGCCTGCATGGCCCTGGTGGTGTCGGCCGCGGGCGTCTACCTGCTGCGCCGCCCGGTACCGGCGGCGGAGACCAGCGGCGCCCGCTAGAGAACGTCCGCTGGGTCGCGCCTGCCTCGCGACGCCTGGCGCGCCCTCTCGCCGTGCCGGGACGGGCGGCGCGCGTCACACGGGGCTCACCCCGCGTCCGGCCAGGTCTCCGGGAACCCTTCCGCGTCCGCCCGCTGCCGCGCCAGGGCGGCGTTGTGGTCGCGGACCGAGGTCAGCCACCGCCAGGGCTTCAGCTCGTCCAGGGTGAGCCCCGGGCAGGCCAGCTGGTGCGGAATCCGGCAGGTCTCCCCGGTCCGGGGCTCGTTGAGGCCGCTGTTCCAGGCGACGCCGGTCCGGTCGACGTGCCAGCGGTGCCCGCCGGGGACGAGATGGGACGGCACGATCAGCCGGGGTTCGAGGAGGACGTGCTGCCCGGTGTAGGTGGGGCGGCGCTCGCCGGTGAGGCCGCAGTGCGGGCAGCGCGGCGGGCCGGGGGGTTCGGGCCCGGTCGCGCCGTCGAGGGCGGCTTGCGCGCGGTCGGCCTTCTCCCACGGCGGCGGCACTGCGGGCGCGTGCCGGTGGGCGTCGGGACCGGGCAGCGGGACGATGCTCGGGTGCGGTGTATGCCCCATGGATCGAGCGTCCGTCGTCGCGCCCGGTTCGGGTAGGGCGCGAACCGGGCGTGCCGGGGGCACGCGGGCACAGCGCGCGGGCGGGGCGCGCGGAAGGGGCGCGGGGCGTTCGCGCGCGGCGGAGGGTGCGGGTCGGACGCCCGGTGCGGTGCGGTGCGGAGCGGAGGGGAGGGGAGGGGAGAGGCAGGGCGCGGGCCCGGATCTTGCGCGTCGAGGCCGTCCGACGAGCGGCCGGAATCAGTCTGGACGCTCCTGACACGTCTCGGTATCGCAGTCATCAGCGTTCCACCGCGCTAGGCCCGACCACACCCGATCGGAGACTGATCATGGGGCCCCACCCTGGCGACGGCGTCCTCCACCAGCGGAAACTGGACGTCCACCGACCCACCCGTTCCCACACCCCGCAGCGCCGCCGCACAGGCGTCGACGATATTTTCACCCATAAGGGTGACAGTCACCTGACTCCGGTCTTATCGGCCCTGGCCGGGAACTCCCCCCGCAACGGTGACATGAGGTCATTTCCGGACAGCGGCGACAGTCCCTCCCGCACCTGTCGCCCCCCTGTTCACGCGCCCGTCCTCCCGGCGCGGTCGGAGCGTGGGTGATGGCCTCCCCGCTCAGTGCCGACCGGCTGCTCTCGGCGCTGCGGGCCGAGGGCTGCGCCGTCCGCGAGGTCCGCTCGTGGCGCACCAACAACCGCAACCATGTCGGCGCCTGGGGCCCCGTCCACGGCGTCATGATCCACCACACCGCCACGCGCCCCGGCGCCGACGTCGTCGACCTGATCTACGGTGGCCACGCGAACCTTCCGGGCCCGCTCTCCACCGGCTGCATCACCAAGGACGGCACCGTCCACCTCACCGGCAACGGCCGCGCCAACCACGCCGGCGGGGGAGACCCCGACGTCCTCACCGCCGTCAGGAACGAGTCGTACGGCGCCTATCCGCCCCCCACGAACGAGCACCAGGGCAGCGCGGGATCCGTCGACGGCAACGCCCACTTCTACGGCTTCGAGTGCGAGAACAAGGGCGACGGCACCGACCCCTGGCCCCGCGCCCAGTACCTGGCCATGGTCAGGGCCGCCGCCGCCATCTGCCGGGCCCACGGCTGGAGCGCGAAGAGCGCCATCGGCCATCTGGAGTGGAGCGACTGGAAGCCCGACCCCCGCGGCTTCGACATGAAGGACTTCCGCAGCGACCTCGCGGCCTGCCTGGCACTCCCGGCGGGCCGCTGGGAAGGAGACGACGACCCCATGCCCCAGTACGTCAACCTCGGCATCGCCGCGCCCTACACCCTCGGCCCGGGCGGCTGGAACTCCGTCGAGTTCCCCCGGGAGTGGACCGACGAGACCGGGGACCACGCCACCGGCGGCAGCGTGTGGGCCCGCGGTGCCTGCCGCTTCTCCGGCTCCCTGAGCCTGCGCGTCTCCGGCCTCGGGGCGGGCCGGAGCGTTCAGGTGCGCATGTCGGAGTTCGAGGGCGACGAACTGGTCCAGGACCACCCCATCCACGAGCTGGTCGGCACCAGCGGCGACACCTTCGGCGTCCTGCCCCTGGTGAAGCGCATCGGACCCGGACGCGGGATGCGGGTACGGCTCCTCAACACCCAGGACACTCCGGTCACGGTCGAGACGGCCGTACTGACCGCCCTGGTGTGGAAGGAGTGAGGCGGCCCGGCGAGCCCGCCCGGCCCGTCCCACGCACGCACCCCTGACACACCGCGCCCGGTGCTCCGGCTCAGGCTGGGGTACCGGGCGCGGACCGTCGTCCGCGCGCGTTGACAGAACATCACACCACTCCCATCATGGGAGCGCTCCCATGCGGCGGGGCCTCCATGCGCCGCCGCCCCGCACGCACGCATCCACGTACGCACGCACCGCTCTCCGTGCCACCGGCCTCACCGCTGCCCGCGCCCCGGCTTCCAGGGAGACTCCCATGTCCTTACCGCACAGACCCGGCCGGCCCGCCCGCACCGGCCGCCCCCGCCCGCTCGCGCGCACCGCGACCGTCCTCGCCGCGGCGGCGGCCCTGCTGTCCCCGCTCGCGGGCACCGGCCCCGCCTCCGCCGCGCCGCAGGCCGCCGCCGCGGACGCCACCGTCCGGGTCAACACCCAGGCGGCACTGGGCCGGCTCTCCGACGTCGCCCGCGGCGTCAACGCCGCCATCTGGGACGCCCACATGAACGATCCCGAGGTCGCCACCCTGATGAAGGCCGCCGATGTCGGGGCGATGCGCTACCCGGGCGGCTCGTACGCCGACATCTACCACTGGGAGACGCACACCGCGCCCGGCGGATACGTGGCCCCGGGCACCGGCTTCGACGCCTTCATGGGCACGGTCCGCGCCACCGGGGCGCAGCCGATCCTCATCGCCAACTACGGCTCCGGCACGCCCGAGGAGGCGGCCGGCTGGGTCCGGTACGCGAACGTCACCAAGGACTACGACGCGAAGTACTGGGAGATCGGCAACGAGATCTACGGCAACGGCCACTACGGCAGCGGCTGGGAGCACGACGAGCACGAGGACAAGAGCCCCCGCGAGTACGCCCGCCAGGTCCGCGCCTACGCCAAGGCCATGAAGGCCGTCGACCCGACCATCAAGATCGGCGCGGTGCTCACCACTCCGGGGCACTGGCCGGACGGCGTCGTCGGCGAAGGCGACGCGGGCGACTGGAACCACACCGTGCTCTCCCAGGTCACCGACGTCATCGACTTCGTGAGCGTCCACTGGTACGCGGGCGGCGCCGACACCACCGCCGAGGCCGCCATGACCCGGCTGACCAGGCTGCCCGGCGAACTGCGCGAGGTCCGCAACCAGCTGGACCGGTACGCGGGCGCCGACTCGCCGCGCATCGGCATCGCCCTCACCGAGATCAACACCAACACCGGCGGTGCCCGCCTCACCGCCCGCCCCAACGCCCTGTTCGCCGCCGACGCCTTCATGACGGCGCTGGAGAACGGTGTCTTCACCGTCGACTGGTGGAACACCCACAACGGCCCCGGACAGATCACCACCGTCGACGGCGAGACCGACTACGGCGACATGGGCATGCTCTCCAGCGGTGCCTGCACGGGAGACGTCTGCCAACCGCCGGCGAACACCCCGTTCCACCCGTACTACGGCATGAAGATGACCCGCGAATTGGGCACCGCCGGCGACACCATGGTCGCCACCGCCTCCTCGGCGCGGGACGTCTCCGCACACGCCGTCCAGCGGCGCGACGGGCGCCTGAGCGTCCTGCTCATCAACAAGAACGCGGACACCGCCCGGACCGTCGACCTTGAGTACGCGGGCTTCACCCCGTCCGGCGCCGCGCCGGAGCTGAGCCGCTACGCGCGCGGGGACACCGACATCACCGACGTGGACGGCGACGGCACGTCCGCCTCCCGCGTCACCGTGGAGCCGTACGGGATGCTCACCGTCACCCTGACGCCGCGAGCGGGAACCGGCCCGGCCGCCTCCGGTGCCGCGACCCCGGGCACCCCGAAGCTCGAGTCGGTGACCGACACCTCCGCGCGCCTGTCCTGGGCGGGCGCACAGGGTGCCGCGCGCTACCTGGTCCAGGCACGCGAGGGCGCGCACACCCGCGTGGTCGGTGAGACCACCGGCACGTCCGTCACGCTGCGCAACCTGCCCGCGGGCAGCACCCACACGGTCAACGTGCTGGCCGCCGACGCCGCGGGCCGCCTCTCCGCCCCGTCCGACCCGCTGACGTTCACCACCGGCACCCCGGCGGACGCCCCGTGCGCGGTGACGTACCACCGTGACACCAGCTGGGGCAACGGCTTCGTGGCGACTGTGACCGTCCGGAACCTCTCCGGCGCCCCGATCACCGGCTGGACCGTGGACTGGGACTGGCCGACCGACCGGCAGTCGGTGTCCTCCGGCTGGAACGCCACGTTCCACCAGACCGGCCGCCACGTGCGCGTCACCGCCCCCGAAGGCGCCGGCCCGCTCGCCCCCGACGGCGCCTCGTCCGCCTCCTTCGGCTTCGTCGGCGCCAACGACGGCCCCAACCCCGAGCCGACGGTCTTCCGCCTCAACGGCGCGGTCTGCTCCGGCGGTTGAGACACCCCGGACCGTCCTGATCCCGTCCGGGTTCCAGCACAGGACCCGTCCCCTGCCGGGGCCCGGGCGGGCCGACCGCAGCCCGCGGGCTGCGGTCAGAGCAGCGCCGCGCCCGTCGGGGCCGGGTAGGGGTCGCGGAAGGTGAACGCCTGCGGGCCGGGGCCGTGTTCGCGGAGCAGGGCGACGCGTTCCATCGCCTCGGCGACGGTCGGCCGGTGGCCGGCCGGGATCCACCACAGGGCCTGGTGGGCCTCGGTCATGCGGTGGAACCACTCGCGGCGGCGGCTCAGCACCCGCAGATGGCCGCTGTGGTAGGTGAAGTTCCGCAGGGCTTCCACGGACTCCCAGACCGAGCAGTTGATCAGGAGGAAGGCGTCGTTCCCGTCGGGGCGGATGCCGGTCGCGTCCGCGCCGTCGTCGTCGACGAGCCGCCAGACGAAGCCGGGGCTGCGGTCGGCGAGCGCGTTGATCTCGGGCTGCTGGGCGACGAAGTCGGCCAGCTCGGGGCTGTCCAGCGGGGCGATGATGCGGCCGATGTTGACCTGCGCCAGATGGGACTCAGTCATGGGGCACAGCATGGCCCGGCCCCGTCTCTATAGTCAATCAGTTTTGTTTTTAGAGAGTGAGACGCAGCAGCCGCCCGGACACGGGTCCATCGCCGGCGACCACTCCTCGGGCGCCAGACCCTCGATGAGCGCCAGGTTCATCCCGCAGATCAGCGCGGGAAACTCCGAAGCCAGCGCGTGGAACGGGCAGTTGCGCAGCCGTAGCGTCTCGCCGTCCCGGAAGGGCTCGTAACCGCGAGCGCGCAGCGCCGCCTCCACGTCGCCGGCGCCCCCGTCCGGCTGCGCCGCGCCCGCCGCCTTCGCCGCGGCCTGCAACTCCCGGTCCAGCCCGGCGTTCTCCAGGACCTCGGCGAGCAGCCGGGCCGCGGCGTCGTACGACCGCGGCGGAACCGACACGGCGTGCTCGCCCTCGGCGCGCCGGTACACCTTCGCCGGCCGCCCCGCCCCGGGCCCGCTGCGCCCGGACAGCCGCCGGAAGGACACCGCCAGCAGCCCCGCCTCGACCAGCTTGTCCAGATGGAAGGCGGCGAGCGACCGGGAGACGCCGGCCGCCTCGGCGGCCGCGTCGCGGCTCACCTCCTCCGGAGCGGCGGCGACATGCCGGTAGAGCCGGCGCCGCACCGGATCGCTCAGCACACCCAGTACGTCGAACGTGGAGTCTTCGTCAGTCACGCACCGACTCTATGACCAATGGTCGGCCGGGCGCGCCGCGTGCCGGGACCGCGACCATGGTCCACGCAGGTTCGCTTCGCGAGGAGGACCGCGCCGCCTGGGAAGTGCCGGCGCGTGGTCACAGGGCGTTCTACCGCTCCGCCGTACCGGACGAGGCGTACGACAAGGTGGCGGGCTTCAACGGGTTCGTGCGGTACGACTACCCACTGGCTCAGGCGTCCCCGGGCTCCGGAGCGAAGCCGGTGCCGCTCTGTGTCTGGTCGCAGAGGGCGATGTACCGGGCCTGCCCGTGCGGGCCGGCGTACCCGTCCCCGAGGGTCACGATCTCGTGGGGTGCCGCCGTGCGGCACAGCCCCTCGGCTCCGTCCTGGTAGACGACCTTGACGGTCATCGCGGCGCCGCAGCCGTTCCCGGCCTGGGTGTACCGCCAGCTCTGGTGCAGGGTGACGCAGGAAGGCGCGGGCTCGGCCGCGGAGGAGGAGGTCGCGGAGGTCGCGGTGGAGGCGGAGGCCGCGGTGAAGGCGGAGGCCGTGCCGGCCGTCACGGCCGAGAGGAGGAGCGCCGCGGCCGCTCCCGCGCGGGCGCGCTTCCGAAGTCGTCCGAAGGTCAGCATGGTGGGGCACCTTTTCCGTTGAGCAACACGTCGATTTCTGAAGGCATATGCCGTCCGTTGTGGCGTTCTGCCTTCACAAACCGAAAGAATCGACTGGGGTCCCGGATGGTGCAACACGGCAGTCGGTCTTCCGGTCAGGCGGGTCGCGTCAGCCACCGGATCGGCCGCCACCTGCGAGGATGAGCGAACTGGGCGGCTGGGGGACTGAGGTGACGGTTGAACAGTTACAAGCGCCCCGGACACGCCGCGCGGCGACGAGCAGGTGGCAGGCCTCGACCAGCCGGCACGTCATGTCACGTAGTGAAAGGACGGCCGCAGGGGCATCGGTCTGATTTTCGCCGCCCGAGCGGTCACCGGTCGTCGGCCGGTGACCGCGTCGGGAGCACATCTACGAAGGTACGGCTGCCCCGGACGGCGACTCGTCGGGCTCCGGGTCCGGGTCCCGCAGCTGTTCGCGTACGTAGTTCCAGACCACGGCGATCAGCGCGGCCACCGGTACCGCCAGCAGGCTGCCCACGATGCCGGCCAGGCTGCCTCCCAGGGTGACCGCGAGGAGGACCACCGCGGCGTGCAGGCCGAGCCCGCGGCTCTGGATCATGGGCTGGAAGACGTTGCCCTCCAGCTGCTGCACCACCACGATGATGGCCAGCACGATCAGGGCGTCCGTCAGGCCGTTCGAGACCAGGGCGATGAGGACCGCGACCAGACCCGCGAAGAGGGCGCCGACGATCGGGACGAAAGCGGACACGAAGGTCAGCACCGCGAGCGGCAGGACCAGCGGAACCTTCAGGATCCACAGGCCGATCCCGATGAGCACGGCGTCCAGCAGACCCACGAACGCCTGTGACCGCACGAACGCGCCGAGGGTCTCCCAGCTGCGTTCGGCGACGACCGGGATGTCCGTGGCCAGCCGGCCGGGAAGCTGACGGGTCAGCCAGGGCAGGAACCGGGGCCCGTCCTTGAGGAAGAAGAACATCAGGAAAAGCGCGAGGACGCCGGTGACCAGGCCGTTGACCACCGTGCTGACCCCCGAGACCACGGCGGTGAGCAGGCTGCCGACGCTGTCCTGGACGCGGGCCACGGCCTTGTCGAAGCCGTCGGTGATCTGCTCGTCGCCGATGTTCAGGGGCGGCCCGGCGACCCACTCACGGATTCTCTGGATGCCGGAGACCGCGCCGTCGGCCAGCTGGCCGGACTGGGAGGCGACCGGCACCGCGATCAGCGTCACGATGCCCACCAGCACGACCAGGAACGCCACGGTCACCGCCGACGCGGCCAGGGCCGGAGGCCACCCCCGCCGACGCAGGAAACGAGCCATCGGCCAGGTCAGCGTGGTGAGGAGCAAGCCCACTATCAGAGGCCAGACAACCGACCACATCCGCCCCAGAAGCCAGAGGACGACCGAGGTGGCCAAGGCGACCAGCAGCAGGTCGAGGGAGACGCGTGCCGATGCGCGCAACGCTGCGGCGGTTTTCGTGGAACTCAGGGAAGCAGACATGACGGTAACCCTATGGGGGACCGCCCTCGTACTCTTTCAGCGCCGCCGGTACGACAACATCCGGCCACCGGCATGCACTTGCGGCACGGCACGGCACGGCACGGCATGGCAGGCACTTCGCACGGCTCAGTCGAGGTCGTCGAACATGTCCAGCAGCGTCTGCTCGTCCGGCTCCGGCGCGGCCTGCTCCGGCTGCGGAATCTGCTCGGCCCACACCGTCTTGCCCTGCGGCATGAAGCGGGCGCCCCAGCTCTTGGTGAACTGCGCGACGAGGAACAGGCCGCGCCCGCCCTCCTCGGTCGTGGCCGCCCGCCGGATCCGCGGGGAGGTGTTGCTGCGGTCCGAGACCTCGCAGATCAGCGAGTCGTCGCGCAGCAGCCGCAGGCCCACCGGCCCCTGACCGCCGTACCGCACGGCGTTGGTGACCAGCTCGCTGACCACCAGTCCGGTGTTGAAGTCCAGCTCCGACATGCCCCAGGCGGCGAGTTGGGCACGCGTGACCTCCCGCGCCCGCGCCACGGCGGAGGGCTCCGACGGGAACTCCCACGACGCCACGCGGTCCTCGGGCAACGCGTGCACCCGGGCCAGCAGCAGAGCCACGTCATCGTACGGACCGCCCGGCGGGAGGGTGCCGGCGACCCGGTCGCAGATGTCCTCCAGCTCCGGACCCGCCTGACTCAGCGAGGCCAGCAGCCGGCCGGTGCGCGCGTCGGTGTCGCCGTACCCGCGGCCCTCCTTGAGCAGGCCGTCGGTGTACATCGTCAGCAGGCTGCCGTCGGGCAGGTCGACGCCGGCGGACTCGTACGGCTGGATCCCGCCGAGCCCGAGCGGGGGACCGACCGGAAGGTCCATCAGCCGCGCCGTCCCGTCCGGTGTCAGCACAGCGGGCGGCGGATGGCCGGCCCGTGCGGCCGTGCACCGGCAGGACACCGGGTCGAAGATCGCGTACAGGCAGGTCGCCCCGGTCGCCGGGTCCAGCTCGTCCGCCGAATCACCGGGGGTACGGCTGACCAGGTCGTCCAGGTGCGCCAGTACCTCCTCGGGCAGCAGGTCGAGCCCGGCCAGCGTCCGCACCGCCGTACGCAGCCGGCCCATGGTGGCCGCCGCCTGGAGGCCGTTGCCGGGCACGTCCCCGACGACCAGCGCCACGCGCATCCCGGACAGCGGGATCACGTCGAACCAGTCCCCGCCCACACCGGCCCTGACGTCCGCGGGCAGATAACGGGAAGCGAGGTCGACCGCGGTCAGCCGGGGAAGGGCGCGCGGCAGCAGGCTGCGTTGCAGGGTGAGCGAGGCCTGGTGCTCCCGGCGGTAGCGGCGCGCGTTGTCCACGCTGATCGCGGCACGCGCCGCCAGCTCGCCCGCCAGCGTCAGGTCGTCCTGCTCGAACGGCCTCGACCTGCCGCGGCGGTAGAACCCCGCCAGGCCCAGGACCGACCCGCGCGCGGACAGCGGAGCGCACAGGAACGAGTGCTCGCCCTCGCCCAGCAGGTCGACGGGGTGCACCTGTTCGGCCGGGTGCCCGGCCAGGGCGGCGGTCACCACCGAGTCCGTGACCGGCACACCCGTCTCCAGGCACCGGGCCTGGGGCGTGCCGGCGGGGTAGCCGACGGGCTCGTCCACGCCGTCCACCGCGGTGCCGGAAGCGATTCGGGCGTTGGGGGAGGCCGCGGTGTGGGGGGAGGCCGGGGTGCCGGGGGCGTACGGGGAGGTGGGCGGAGTGGGGGAGCCGAGCGCAGTGGGGGAGGGGCGGGGGCCCATGTCCGTCCGGGCGGCCACCCGGCGCAGCGCCACGTCCGGGCCCAGCCGTCCGCGCGGTGGCTCCTCGCCCGCCAGGACGCCTTCCACCAGGTCGACGACGACCAGGTCGGCGAAGCGCGGCACGGCGATCTCCGCCAGTTCCTCGGCGGTGCGCCGCATGTCCAGGGTGGTGCCGAGCCGGGCGCCCGCCTCGTTCAGCAGGGACAGCCGCCCGCGCGCCTCGGCGGCGAGCCGGCCGACGCCGGGCTCACCGACGAGCAGCAGCCAGGCGTCGGCAGGAGCGGCGAGGGAGGCTTCCGCGTCCGCGGACTCCCCGGCAGCCGGTTGTGCCGGTGCATGGGCCTCCGGGGTGTGTGCCTGCGGGGTCTGCCCTTCTGCGGTGTGCGCTTGCGGGGTGTGCCCTTGTGCGGTGTGCCCTTCTGGTTCGGTGGTGGGCGGGTGTGCGGTGTGTGGCTCGGCGGTGTGCGGATGCGCGGTCTGCGGCTCGGCGGCGTGCGGGCGCTCGGCGGGCGGATGGGTGGCCTGCGCTTCCGCGGCCGGCGGTCCCGCCGTCGTACCGAAAACCTTCGTCCCGGCCGCCTCGGCGGGACGTCCGAGGAGGGGCACATGCCGCCCGTCGGGAGCGGTGGCGGTGGCCCGGCCCGGCTGCCCGGTGCCCGGTCCCGCACCCGCATCCGTCCCCGGCCGTGTGCCCCCGCCCGCTGAACCCCTGGCACGGGTGTCCTCGAAGCTGACCTCGACCGCCGCGCCCTCCGCGTCGCCGTGGTGCAGCTCCCGGCGGCGCAGTACGGCCGTGCGGCTGCCCGCGAGGGGCACCTCGGCGAACGTCTCGTCCGTGGAGGAGATCAGCTCGACGGCACGCTCCAGCAGGATCAGCCGCTCCTGCGGGGTCAGCCGGGGCGCCGGTCCGCCGGACCGGGACAGCTCTCCCGAACCGACCTTCAGCCGGGCGTGTCCGCCGCGCTCCCTGGCCTGGCGGAAGGAGTGCATGAGCTGGCGCTCACGGGCCGTGCTCAGCTCCAGCAGACGTTCCTCGATGCGCTCGGTGGCGTCCTGCAGCACCAGGGCCATCGTGGGGTTGGCCAGCTCGCGTGGCACGGACAGGTTGACCGCACCGCGCACGGTGCCGCCCACCGGGTCGCGCACCGGCGCGGCCATACAGGTGAGCTCCTTCAGCTCGTGCAGGAAGTGTTCGTGACCGACGACCACGAACGGCGCCCTGGTGCTCAGCACCATGCTGACGCTGCTGGTCCCCATGAACCGCTCATCGACATTGGCGCCCGGCACCAGGGAGGCGGCGTCCATCAGCCTCAGCCCCGCCGGGTCGCCCCACCGGTCGACGATGTTCGCCCGGGAGTCGGCCAGCGCCACGGTCACCGGGACGCCGGAGAACCGTTCGTAGAGGTGGTCCAGGACCGGCGTCGCGGCCCTGATCAGCCGGGAGTCGGGATCCAGGTCGCTCTCGATGGGCAGGTCGGCCCGCTCCCGGTCGATGCCGAGAGACTGCGAGCGCTGCCAGGAAGCGAGAATTTCCGGGCGCACGCCGGGCTCCGGCGGCGCCCCGTCGTCGCGACCGCTGCCCGAGGGAGGGGGGTACGGCTCCACAGAACCAGGATAGTCGGGCAAATCGGACATCTGCTCCGGGGTGGGCCGCTCACGAGTCCCGCGCACACCGGCGCGCAGCCCGCGGCGGGGAGCGAACGCTCCACGGCCGCGGGCCCGGACGTGGTCGTTCACCAATAGTGGCGGCGGCCGGCGACGGCGTGCCCCATGCCGCCGAGGATCCACAGGATCGCGCCGATGACCACCAGGACTATGCCTATGGTCCACAGGATCGAGATGCCGGTCACGAAGCCGACAATGAGCAGAATGACGCCCAAGATGATCATGATGTCTCCCTTTGCGGGCTGTGGTTTCCCCCACTGACAGCGGTGATCGACGAGGCGGGCGGGGCCCGGTGCGCACCCTGGCGGCTCACCTCACACGCCCCTCGTCCGGTGCGGTCTCCTCCTCCTCGTCGGGGAGGTGCACGTCGCCCACGGCGATGTTCACCTCGACGACCTCCAGGCCCGTCATCCGCTCCACCGCGTCGATCACGTTGGAGCGCACGTCACCGGCCACGTCGACGATCGAGACCCCGTACTCGACGACCATGTCCAGGTCGACGGCGGCCTGCCGCTCCCCGACCTCCACGCTCACGCCCCGGGTGACACCCCCGCTCCCGCCGGGCACGCGGTCGCGCATGGCTCCCAGAGCGCGGGTCATGCCTCCGCCGAGGCTGTGGACGCCCGGCACCTCGCGGGCGGCCAGGCCCGCGATCTTGGCCACCACACCGTCCGCGATGCTGGTCTTCCCCCGGGTCTCCGCCGGAGCGCCGGCCCCGGTGCGCCCCTGCAGCGCGCTCACGCCGGTGTCGGACCGGTTGCCCAGGCCGATGCCGGTGCTGTTCTCCGTCATGGCGATCACCTCGGTCGATCGGCCGGACACCGCGCGACACCCGGCGCAGGCAGCGGGCGGCTCTCGTCGTGAAGGGGGATCGTCCGGCTCCGGCCGGGCGGATCGATGGGCGCCGTCATGTCGCGTCCCCTGTCCCCGGGCCAGCGTGCGCGGCCCGGTTGCGTGGTGCGCCGGGACCGACGTCGGCCTGGGAGGCGGCGTACGGAAAACTCCCGGTTCCTTAACGGTAACTCCGTCGGCCCGCATGCGTTCGCCCGTGCCGGCCGGAAGGCCCCGGACCTGGTCCCGGCCCCTTCCTGGGCTCATGCTCGAGAGCGCGGTCCCGGGGCGGAAGGGCGGCGCGCGGCCGCGCGTACGACGACGTTCGCGCAGGCGTGCATCGGCCGGGCGGGGCGTGGCCGTCCGCATGCCCCGGTGTCAGGTCACTCCAGCCCGTCCTGTCCGGTCACGGTGTCATCGAGGTGGCCCCGGATCGGAGGTTCGGTGGCACCCGAGTAGAGCGTGGAGGCGTGCGCGCACGCGGTGTCGCCGCACTCCTCGCAGACCTCGGCGTCCGGCAGCGGGAACAGGGCGAACAGGCCGGCGCCCGGGGACCGTACGCGGTCCTCAGCACGGGCCGGTTCCGGCGACTCGTTCCGCATCGCGTATCAGTCCCTCCATGAGGAGCTTCCTGCTGTTCCGGCAGAAGACGGTCTCGGTGGCGTCCAGCCGGCCGGTCTCGAAATGCTTGTTGGCAGCCTGCCCGCCACGGCAGTACGCGAACAGGCCGCACCCGGCGCGACAGGCGTCGACCCCGTCGAGGGCCTCGGCGACCCAGGGCGTCTCCTCGGCGCGGGCCAGGCAGCCGGCCAGCCCGCGCTCCCGTACGTCGCCGACCGTGAACGGCCCGTGGCGCGCGGAGGAGAAACCCGCGAGGTCCGGACTGAGGACGACCACCTGCCCGTCCCAGGTGACCATCGGCAGCGGATCGAGCGGCTGATCGGCCCACCGCCCGGCCACGCCGGCCAGCTCCGCCCTGACGTACCGCCAGGCGTGCTCGAGGTCGCGCAGGGACAGGGAGCGGTCGGCGCGCCCGCGGGCGGCCAGCGTGGCCCAGAACTCCGCGACGCTCTCGTCGTCGTGGACGGCCGAGGCGTTCACGCCCTTGCGTTCCACCAGGTTGACTCCCAGCACCCGGCAGCCGAGAGCGGCGAACCACTCATGCAGCTCGGCCGCCTTGTGCGGGGAGGGGTCGCTCACGACGGCGATGGCACCGAACGCGATGCCGTGTTCCCTGAGCAGCGCGATGCCGCGCAGCGCGCGGCCGGTGGCGTCCCGCCCCGCGCGGTCGCGCCGTGCGGAACCGGGGCCCGGACCGTCGACACTGACGGAGACCTTGATCCGCCGCTCCGCGAACAGCCGGCACCAGGCCTCGTCGATGAGCGAGGCATTGGTCTGCACGGAGTGCCGCACGGGGTGCTCGCGGCCGGGGGGAAAGCGGTCCAGCAGCCCCCGCAGGCGGGACACGCCCGCGGTGAGCGGCTCGCCACCGTGCCACAGCACCGTCACCGGGTGGTGCTCCGACCAGGCGCCGACGGTGTCCGCGACGGCGTCGGCGACCTCGTGGGACATGACGCGGGCGAGCCCTCGGGAGGGCAGGTAGCAGTAACGGCAGTCGAGGTTGCACAGCGGGGTCGGCTGGAGCAGCACCAGGGAACTGGTCCTCGCCAGCCGCGCCCGGTGCGGTGGCCGCCTCACCGGTGCTCCGCGGTCCCGAGCCGTTCGCCGCGCTCCACGGCGCCGAGAAGTTCGAGCGTCTCCCTCTCCCCGTGCGGGTCGGCGAGCTCCCGGAACAGGCGCAGGGCTTCGACATGCGCGTCGCGTGCCTCCGCGTGGCGGCCGGCACGCCGGAGGGTGATCCCCAGGTCGTTGTCCGCCTGCGCCTGCCGATGCCGGTCGCGCAGGTCCTCGTACTCCCGTACGGCGGTCAGATGCGCGTCGACGGCCTCGCCGTACCGGCCCAGCGCGGCCAGGGCGGTCCCGGAGTCGTTCCACGCCGTGGCGAGACGTTCACGGGTGCCCAGCTCCTCGAAGACCGCCCGGGCGGCGGTGTGCGCCGCGAGGGCCTCCTCCAGGCGCCCCGTCTCCCGGAAGGAGCGCCCGAGATTGTTCGTCGCGGTGGTCTCGCGCAACCGGTCGCCGACCGCGTGGAACATGTCGCGGGCCCGGCTCAGGGCGACGATCGACTCGTCGAAGCGGCCTAGCAGGAACAGGGTGCGCCCGAGGTTGTTCCAGGCCGACGCCTCCGCCTGGGGCTCCCCGCACGCGCGCACCAGCTCACGGGCGCGGTCATGGGCCGCGAGCGCCTCGTCGTAGGCGCGCGCCTCGGTCAGGGCGATCCCCAGCATGTCCCAGGAGAGGCCCTCCTCGAGCCGGTCGCCGCGCGTGCGGTGGATCTCGCAGGCTCGCGTGTGCGCCGCGACGGCCTCCTCGATTCTGCGGTTGTTGCGCAGTGCCAGACCGAGACGGTTCCACGCCTTGCCCGCGCTGAGGCCGTCGCGCAGCGCGTCCGCCGTCCGCGCGGCACACCGGAAGACGGTCACGGCGTCGTCGAAGTACCGCCGCCAGTTGAGGTATCCGTGCAGGCGCAGTGCCAGCTCCAGTCCGTCCCGGGCGTGGGCGGGGTCGGCCGCCCTCAGCGCGGCGGAGACGAGGCCGGTGCGCTCGCGGTCGAGCCAGCGCAGCGCGTCCTCGTGTCCGCCGAAGCCGGACGTCGGGGCCCGGCCGGCCCGGGCCTGCAGGAACCAGTCGGCCGCCTCGGCCCGCCGCTGGTAGTGGGCGAGGAGCCGGGCCCGCGCCCTCCTGCCCTCCTCCCGCAGCGACTCCTGCCGGCACACCTGGTCCAGCGCGTAGGCCCGGACCAGGTCGTGCAGGGTCCAGCAGCCCCGCACACTGCCGGGTGCGACCAGGTGCGCGTGGACCAGCACGTTCAGCTCCCGGCGGGGCACGGCACCGGCTGCCGGTTCCGGGCCCGATTCCGAGGTCAGTCGCGATCCGTCCCCGGCTCCGGCCTCGTCCCCGGCCTCGTCCCCGGCTCCGGCCTCGTCCCCGGCTCCGGCGTCGTCTCCAGCTCCGGCCTCGTCTCCGGCTCCGGCCTCGTCTCCAGCTCGGGCTCCGGAGAGCACGGTGATCGCTTCGTCGCTCGTCTCCGATCCCGGCGCGAGCGCCAGGAGCCGGAAAAGCCGGGCGGCCCGCGGATCCAGGCGGCGGTACGACAGGTCGAAGGCGGCCCGCACGCCTCGCTCGCCGTCGTCCAGGTGATCGAGCAGTGTGGTGGATCCGACCAGTTCCGACACGAGTTCCGCCACCGGCTTCCCCGGATCGGCGACCAGCAGGGCGGCGGCGATCTGCAGAGCCAGGGGCAGCCGCCCGCACAGTTCGCACAGCCGCCCGGTCGCGTCGGGATCGTCCGCGACGCGTCGGTCACCGGGACCGGCCGTGTGCAGCGCGCGGTGCAGGACGTCCCGCGCCGCCTCCGGCCGGAGTACGTCCAGACGGAACAGGTGGGCGCCGAGCTGGGGCATGGTGTCACGCGAGGTGACCAGTACCCGGTGCGCGGTGTGGCCGGGCAGCAGTGGCCTGACCTGCCCCGGATGCGAGGCGTTGTCCACCACGACCAGCACCGGGCCGCTCGTGCGACCCCGCTCGGCCAGCACCGAGCGGTACAGCCCCGCCCGCTCGTCCAGCGTGCCCGGCACATGCGCGGCCGCCACCCCCAGGGCACGCAGCAGGGCCTCCAGCAGCTGTTCGGGCCCGGCGGGTGTCTCGTCGTAGCCGTGACAGTCGACGAACAGCGCGCCGCCCGGGAACCAGCCACGCTCCCGCGCCACGTGAGCGGCGCGCACCGCCAGCGCGGTCTTCCCCACACCCCCCAGCCCGGCCACCGCGAGGACCGGGACCGCGGCCCGTCCGGCACCGGCGGGTGCCAACGCCGCCAGCAGCGAGGCGAGTTCCTCCTCCCGCCCGGTGAACCCGACCGCCGACGGCGGAAGCGCGTCCTCTACGCGCGGCATGGGTCCGTAGTGGTGGTGGTGCTCCACCTTCTTCCCGATCGCCTCACCCCGGAATGTCCCGTTACTGAAGTCGATCCGATCCCCACCGTACGTGTCCCGGCTCACACGACCATCGTGCCCTGAATCGTGACGCCCCGACAGGTATGCGGTGCCTGCCGCACGGTGTGGGCGAGCAAGCACTCGGCGCTCTCATCGAGTGCACCCGGCGCTCTCATTGGGTGACCAGGCGGAACGGGTGGTGCGGGTCGCGGGGGCACACGGCGATGATCAGCCGGCCCCGGCCCGGTGAGACGCCCGTCGGCACGTTGGCATCCATGACGTGGACGGCGTCCCGGTCCTGCTCGGGTATCCAGCCGGTGGTGCCGGAGTCCCATTCGCGCCGGTCCACGGTGAGGAGCGGGGTCAGCCGCGCCGCGCACACCGGGCAGGTCAGGCGCGTGGGTCCGGTGAGGTTCCAGGCGATGCAGCCGCCGACCTTCCAGCCGGGGGCCGTGGACAGGTCGAAGACGTACCGCTCGACCCCGCCCTCGCCCTCCTCCCCGGTCTGGTCGTGGCCGTCCTCCCGCGGCGTCTCCCACGCTTCGATCGCTTCGATGCGCTGCCGCAGATCCTCGGGAAGGTCTTCGAACCACGGGTACTCGACGACTACTTCGGGGTGGAGAACGCACGGTGACGGGACGAGTTCCGGGCGGCCGACGACCTCGGGAAACGGCTGCTCCGCGAGCGGCCTGCCGATGCCCCGCGAGTGTCGCCACCTGAGTTCGACGTGCATCTCGTGGCCGCTCTCCCCATGCCGTTCGAAGGGGCACCAGAACACCTGGAGCAGGTCGCCCGCTCCCGTGTCGGGCAGACCGGGTACGTCCCGCCGGTACAGCTGGGCCACGCCGATCAGGGGGATGGGGTCGGTGTCGGCCAGGTGCGGTGCGTGCCGGCCACGCTTGAGGCGGGAGAGCTCGTCGGCCTCTCCGGCGTTCGGGCCGGATCGCGGATCACGCCGCCAGGCCCGCTCCAGTATTTCCCGCGCGCGCAACACCTCGGCGTACCGATGACCGCTGCCGCGTTTGTGCGCGTGAGCGCACACGGGCCAGGGCTCGTCGGCCGGCCACAGCATCGGTCCCCCTACCGAGCTGTCGCGGACCGTGGGCGTGCCGCGCCGCGGGTGCAGCCGGGTCGCGGTGCGGCGCAGGGCGGTCAGTTCCGGCAAGACCGCTGCCACGTCGAGGGGGCGGGGCGGGGTGGTGCGGGGCATGGGCTGAGTCCTCCTCGGGCAGGGGGGCTCCTCGGGCCGAGGGCTCCTCGGGGCAGGGGGCTCCTAGGGCCGGGGCGTGGGGCGGAGCGTGGTGGGCGTGGACCACCATGGTCACCCGCCGAGCGGAACCCCGGGCCGGCGCGCCCCGGAGCTGCCGCCCGGCGAAGAGGACGCCGTCCGGGCCCGGGTGCTGGGCGGGCTGCGCGATCTCCCACCCGAGGTCCGGGCCCGTATCCGGCGGCTGCTCACCGCACGCGAGGGCGGGCCCTCGCCGGGCGGAGGCCAGTAGGCGTCCGCACGCTGCGCGCCCCCGGACCGGCGCCTGCCCTGCGGTCCTTGGCCTGCGGCCCTTGCCCTGCGGTCCTTGCCCTGCGGTCCTTGGCCTGCGGCCCTTGCCCTGCGGTCCTTGGCCTGCGGCCCTTGCCCTGCGGTCCTTGGCCTGCGGTCCTTGCCCTGCGGTCCATGGCGTGCGGTCCCTGCACGAGGTCGCCGTGCCGGTCAGCCGGCCGCGCCCGGGGGACGGGGTTTATTCGCTGGTGCGTGCCCCGACGGCCCTTGTACGTTGGCGGCGCGACCGCGCCTTCCGATGCGCTCGGCTGCGGCTACTTCCTTCGACAACAAGTGACGCCGCCGCCACTTCCGATCTCGGAAGGCGCGGGCGACTCCGCCCCGCCGGACGTGCCGGCCGGGGCCCATCCGTTCTTTCGCCTTCGCATCCGGGGGATTCGCTGCCTCGTCACGCTCCACGCGTCTCCAAGATCTGGTCCGAGATGCTCGTGGCCCCGCCCGTCTCGGCGGCCGCCCGCTCCCTGCCTCCACCCCGGCTCCACCACGCGCCCGCCCGGCCGGCGTCGCTCACGTACGAGGGCGGTCCGGCCTTCGTCCGGGAGCCGCGCGAGGAGCTCTTCCTCCTCGCGGTCGCGAACTTCGTCACCCAGCAGACCTTCTACGAGAGCGGTGAGGACCGAGACGACCGGTACAGGCGGCTCGTCGGCCGGCTCGCCGTCGAGGACCCCGCCTGGACGGCCGGCCTGCTGCGCTGGCTCCGCGCCGAGGGCAACATGCGCACGGCGTCCCTGGTCGGCGCTGCCACGTACGTGCGCGCCCGCCTGGCGGCCGGGGTGTCCGAAGGCCCCTCCAACCGGTCCGTGATCGACTCGGTGCTGCAACGCGCCGACGAGCCCGGCGAACTGCTCGCCTACTGGATGACGGTGTACGGGCGGAACGTGCCGCAGCCCGTCAAGCGGGGCATCGCCGACGCCGTGCGCAGGCTCTACACCTCCCGCTCCCTGCTCAAGTACGACACCGCCTCCAAGGGCTGGCGCTTCGGCGACGTCCTCAACCTGGTGCATGCCTCGCCCGATCCGGACAAGCCCTGGCAGGGTGCGCTGTTCCGGTACGCCCTGGACCGGCGCCACCACCCCGAGCGGGCGGTTCCGCCGGCCTCCGACCCCGTGCTCACCGCCCACCGGGCGCTGATGGAGACGGCCGTCGAGGAGCGGCGCGCCGTGGTGACCGGGCCGGGCGGCGCCGAGCGGCTGGCCGCGGCGGGCATGACGTGGGAGGCGCTGGCGGGCTGGCTGCACGGGCCGATGGACGCCGCCGTGTGGGAGGCCGTCATCCCCTCGATGGGACCGATGGCGCTGCTGCGGAACCTGCGCAACTTCGACGAGGCGGGGGTCTCGGACGAGATCGCCGCCCAGGTCGCCGCGCGCCTGGCGGACCCCGCCGAGGTCGCCCGGTCCCGGCAGTTCCCCTTCCGCTACCTGGCCGCCCACCAGCACGCGCCCTCGCCGCGCTGGGCGGCCGCGCTGGAGCGCGCACTGGGGCACTCCCTGGCCAACGTCCCGTCCCTGACGGGCCGGACGCTGATCCTGGTCGACCGCTCCGACTCCATGTTCTGGGACACCGTCTCCGAGCGCTCCGAGCTGACCCGGGCGGACGCCGCCGCCGTGTTCGGCACCGCGCTGGCCCTGCGCGCCGAGCGGGCGGACCTGGTGGAGTACGGCTGGCGCAGCGCGGCGGTGCCGTTCGAGCCGGGTGAGCCGGTGCTGGAGGTGCTGAAACGGTTCCACAGCCTCGGCGGCACCCACACCGCGCACGCGGTACGGACCCACTACCGCGACCACGACCGCGTCCTGATCGTCACCGACGAGCAGACCGCGCCCTACGGCCCCGGTGGGCCGGCGGAACCGGTCCCGCCCCGCATCCCGGTCTACACCTGGAACCTGGCGGGCTATCAGCCCGCCCACGGCCCGACAGGCCCCCACCGCCACACCTTCGGCGGCCTCACGGACGCCGCGTTCCGGATGGTCGGCCTCATCGAGGCGGGCCGCGCTACCGCGTGGCCATGGACGTGAGACGGGACGGGAAGCCGGGCCCGCCCGCGACCTGACGGCACGCCACCTGACGGCACGCCACCTGGCGGCGTCGTGAGCCGAGTTCACCCGTTCGGCGGTAAACGATCAGATCGCGGGCACACGCCGGGAGTGGTTGGTTCGTTCCGATGTTCGAGGGAGGACTGAGGTCGGTGGCCCTGTCCGAGCGCCCCAGGCGCTTTTCCTACCGTGAGCGCCCCTTCGACCTGCGAGCGACCGCCGTCTTCTTCGGCCTGACCGCTCTGCTCCTGGTCATCGTGGGGCTGCTGGCCCGTACGGCCATGGACGTGGCCGAACGCAGGCCCGCCTGGGTGGTCGTCCTGTCCCTGCTAGCCGTCGCGCTGTTGCCGGCCTGGTGGCGCAAGAGGAGAGGCATGACGGTGTCACGCCTCGCACGCCGTACCACCGAAGCGCTGGAGGAAGCCACGGCGGCCACGCTCGAGGCCGTGGAGGAGGACCGCCGCGTCGACGTGTCCGGCGGCGGCGAGGCGACCGTCGTCCTCGACTACGCCGCCCTGAGCGCCGACGACTTCGAACAGGCCATAGCGGACCTGTGCATACGGGACGGCTGCTCCCAGGTACGCGTGGTGGGCGGGGCGGGTGACCTGGGCGCCGACGTGCTGGCGCTCGCCCCCGACGGGCGGCGCGTCGTCATCCAGTGCAAGAGGTACGGGGACGACAACAAGGTCGGCTCGCAGGAACTCCAGCGCTTCGGCGGCACCTGTTACACCGTTCACGAGGCCGATGTGGCCGTCATCGTCACGACCAGCGACTTCACCGCACCGGCCGAGGAATACGCCGCGCAGTGCGGCATCGTGTGCGTGAACCACGAGCTTCTGCGCGCCTGGAGCGGCGGCCTGCTGGCACCGCCCTGGGCGCCCGGACCGGCCGTCGACACCGACCAGGCCGCCCTCTGAGTACCGCGCACCGCGTGCGTGATCCGCGTGCCTGCGCCTCTGAGCCGGTCGAGCCACCGGGGCGGAGCCGTCGCGGTCGAGCCGTCACGGGCGGGCCGTCACGGTCGAGTCCTACCGGTCCGGCCATCGCGGCCGGGGCGATCGCCGATGCCGGACGCGCCGACCCCCGGTGCGGTGTCCTACTGGGGCCGGCGGCCGGAGGGCGCTCCGCCGGGGTCGTCGGGCAGCGCGATGCGGGCGGTGACGCGTTTGCCGACCGGCTCGCGCTGCACCTGGAAGCCCTGAGCGACGGCCATGACGATCTCCAGGCCGTGCTGGCCCACCCGCCCCGGATCGGCGGCGCGGGCGATCGGCAGGACCGGATCGCTGTCCCAGACGGTCACTTCCACCAGGTCCCCGGCCACGCGCAGTTCCATGAGGACCGGGCCGGGCGCGTACTTGCGGGCGTTGGTGACCAGTTCGCTCACCACCAGCTGGGTCAGGTCCATCGCACGGGCCGAGACGGGCAGACCGTGCTCGGCCTGGACCCGCGTGAGGAAGCAGACCGCGTGCCGACGCGCCTCGGCGATGCAGGATCCGTCGCCGTCGAGGGCGACCGTGAGCTGTATCGGCGCGGCGCCGAAGGTGACGCCTTGACCGTCCGGGACTGATTCCGCTGCGTTCATCGCACACTCCCCGTTCCTGACCCTGCGTCTGCCCCGTCGCCCGATTCACATACCTTTCATACGTACGTCGGACATCGGAAACAGAAGTCGTCGGGGTGACCGGCCAAGGAGTGCCGCGGCGGCGACGGCCGAGAGGGCGGGCGGTTCCGGGCGGCGAGACAGATGGTTCCGTGACATCCGTCACATGACTCCGGGGTAATGACCCCGTCCGATAGTAGATACCGCTCGGTGCGACATAAGGGACTTGTCCGTCTTGATGCCGACCTGGTCCGCGCCGGTCGGGGCGGACGCGGTGCACCCCCGTGATTCCCAGTCGCCAACGGGCGCAGAAAGGCTTCTGACGGGGCGTCCGGACGGCGGTACGGCCGCGGCGGCGGCGCCAGCACACCGTCGCACGCCAGGCAAGGGCGGCCGTGACTACGACGTCGGATAGGAGAACGGTCCTTTGCCCTAGCGAAGCAGCCCTCCTAAGAATGACGACCCGCAGGACGTCTCCGCAGCTCAGGAGCGGAGTCGGCGCAAGCGTGAGCGGCCCGGTCACCGCACCGGGGGCGCTCCGCGAATACCGAGTGAGGTCTCGCATGGGCAAGCATCGCAAGAAGAGGCACAACCGGCGAATACTGATCGGCGTCGTCGCCATGGGCGCTGTGGCCGTTCCGTCGGTGGCCGTGGCTTGCGGCGACTGGCAGAGCAGTGAGGAGAACGCGCTCCGCAGCGCCGCGAGGACCACGGCCGGCGAGTGGAACCACGCCGGCGACACCTGGCGGAAGGACAGCGACCGGGACGGCCGCTGGACGGGCCACCAGCACGACGGCGAGCCCACCGCCACGCCGTCGCAGTCCCCGGCCCCCTCCGCGAGCACCACCCGCCCCACGGCGCCGAAGTCCACCGCGACCGCCGCCCCCAGCGCTCCGAAGATCAGCGCCGCCCCCAGCGCTTCGAAGACCAGCGCCGCCCCCAGCACCCCCAAGCCCACCGCCTCGGCGACCCCCTCCACCGCCCCCACCCCGCAGTCCACGCCCACGGCGTCCGGGGCCGTCGCGCGCGTCGTGGAACTCGTCAACGCCGAGCGCGCCAAGGCCGGCTGCTCGCCCGTGAAGTCGAACGCGATCCTGACCAAGGCCGCGCAGGCGCACAGCGAGGACATGGCGAGCCACCGCACCATGTCGCACACCGGCTCCGACGGATCCTCCCCGGGCGACCGCATCACGCGCGCCGGCTACAACTGGAGCACCTACGGCGAGAACGTCGCCTACGGCTACTCCACTCCCGAGCAGGTCATGGCGGGCTGGATGTCCAGCCCCGGACACAAGGCCAACATCCTGAACTGCGGTTTCAAGGAGATCGGCGTCGGCCTCGCCCAGCCCGGCAACTACTGGACGCAGGACTTCGGAACCGCCCGGTGAGCCCGGCCCGGTAGCCCCGGCCACTCCGGCCACACGGCCACACGGCCACACGGTGACGGGGTGGTGGTGCCAGGCAGCCACCCCCCTCCCGGCCGGCCCCTAAGGGCCGGGAAATATTCAGAGCGGCCCCGTGAACCTCTCTGATGCCCCCCTCCCGCGGCGTGAGCCAGAGTGAAATGCGTGCCGCACAGGGGGTGGGGCACGGGAGGTGAACATGTCTCTGAGGACCGACCTGTACACGGATATCGCGGAATTCCTGGTGGCCAAGTGCGATGCCGACCCGGACGACCTCTCCGTGACATCCGATCTCTACGACGACATCGGCATCGACTCACTCGACCTCGTCGCCATGGCGCAGACCCTTCAGGGTGCGTACGGCATCTCGATGGACGACGAGCGCATCGGTTCGCTCCGCACCGTCGGCGACGTCCTGGACTTCGCCGTCTCGAAGGTCGAAGCCAAGGCAACCGCCTAGAGCACGGGGGAGATTCTGCAATGCCTGCCTATATCACCGCCATG
Source organism: Streptomyces sp. NPDC052687 (assembly GCF_040678395.1). Lineage (NCBI taxonomy): Bacteria > Bacillati > Actinomycetota > Actinomycetes > Kitasatosporales > Streptomycetaceae > Streptomyces > Streptomyces sp. NPDC052687. Next base: position 25,192 of record NZ_JBFATR010000038.1, read on the forward strand.
GGACGTTTCCTGCCCGGCGAACCGGTGCCCAACGAGGAGATCGAGGACTACATCGGCAGCGTGGGCCGGGCGAGTTCCGAGCTGCGCGAGCAGATCCTCGCCAACTGCGGGATCAAGTCACGGCACTACGCCATCGACAAGCAGCAGAAGACGCTGTTCTCCAACACCGACATGGCGGTCGCGGCCATTCGCCAGGCGGTGGACCGCTCGGACATCACCCTGGACGACATCGACCTCATCGCGGCGGCCACCGCCGTCCCGGATCTCGTCGCGCCCGGCATCGCCAGCGGCATCCACGGCGAACTGGGCAGCCCGCCCTGCGAGATCGTCACCACCCACGGCATCTGCAGCTCCGGGATGATGGCGCTGAAGAACGCCTACCTCCAGGTGGCGGCCGGGGAGAAGAAGAACGCGATCGCCTCCGCGTCCGAACTGGCCTCGCGTTTCATGAGGAGCGACCGGTTCGCCGACGTCCGGCCCGTCTCGGAGGACGGCGCCATCGCCATGGAGATGGCGTTCCTGCGCTACATGCTCTCGGACGGAGCCGGCGCCGCCGTGGTGCAGGACCGCCCGGCGGCCGACGGAGTGAGCCTGCGGATCGACTGGATCACGCTCACCTCCTACGCCAACACCGAGAAGACCTGCATGTACCTGGGCTCGGCGGACAACTCGGCGGAGCAGACCTGGTGGGACTACGCCTCCGCCGCCGAAGCCGCCGCCGACGGCGCGCTGGCGCTGCGCCAGAACCTGGGCCTGCTGCCACACCTCGTACGCATCGGGGTCAAGGAGTACCAGCGACTGCTCGACGAGGGCCGCTTCGACCCGGACGAGCTCACCTGGTTCCCCGCGCACTACTCCAGCGAGCGCATGAAGTCCATGGTGCTCAAGGAGATCGACAAGAAGAAGGTCAAGGGGCCGTCCCCCGAGAAGTGGTACAGCAATCTGCCCCGGGTCGGGAACATGGGCTCCGCCAGCATCTACGTGATCCTCGAGGAGATGCTCAGCGAAGGCCTGGTGTCCGCCGGCGACAAGCTGCTGGTGATGGTCCCCGAGTCCGGTCGGTTCGCGGTGTCCTTCGCACATCTGACCGCCGTCTCCGCCGGGGAGGTCTGACACCATGGGCGCACAGCCCCGAGTGACGGTCTACTGGTACTCGCAGACCGGTCAGCTCCTCGAAGCCGTCTCCGCCGTCACCGACCCGCTGGAGAAGGCGGGGTGGGACATCCGCAAGGTCGAGATCAGACCGCGCCAGGCCTTCCCCTTCCCCTGGCCCTTACGCCGCTTCTTCGGTGTCTTCCCCGCCTCCGTCGACCCCGACGGGGCACCCGAGATCACCGCCCGGCCGCCGGTGGCCGAGGACGACGACGCGGACCTGGTCGTCTTCGCCTTCCCTGTCTGGTACCTGGCTCCGGCGCTGCCCATGCGCGCGCTCATCAGGGACCGGCCCAAGGCGTTCGACGGGCGTGCCGTCGTCGGCCTGGTGGCCTGCCGGAACATGTGGTACTCGGCCGCCATCGAAGTGCGGCGGCTCATCCAGGCGGCGGGCGGCCGCTACCTGGGCACGATCTCCGCGGTGGACACCGCCTCCGCCGGGATCACCTTCGTCACCACACTGCGCTGGCTGCTCGCCGGCAAGCGAGAGGCCTCTTGGGGGTTCCCGCGCGCCGGAGTCGGCACGGACGAGCTGGACCGGCTCGCCCTCCTCGGCGAGCGCATCGCCGAACTCGCCCCACCGCCGACCGAACTCGCCCCAGCGCCAGCCGTACTCGCCTCAAGCCCAGCCGGTCCCGCCCCGGCGCAGACCGAACTCGCCCCACAACCAGCCGTACTCGCCCCGCCGCCAGCCGGCCCCGCCCCGGCGCAGACCGAACTCTCCCAGGACCGGCCCGACCCCGCGTCCCGCACCGACCTCGAGGAGACCCTGGCCGACCGGGTCCGCGACGTCCTCGCCGCCCATGACGCGGCCCCCGTGCACGCCCCGCTGGCCGCGGCCGACCTCCTGGCCGGGAAAGCCTTCCGGGTCTGGGGCCGGGCCATCCGGGCCGCCGGCCGGCCCGGCGAGGTCCGGCGCACCGCGCTCACCTGGGTGTTCGTGCTCTGGCTGACCGGCGCCATCCTGGCCGGGCTGCCCACCGTCGTCATCGCCCGCGTCCTGTTCAAGGCCGGCTTCGACGCCGCGGTGGCCCGGCGCCTGGCACCGGTCGTCGCCCGGCTCGGGGAGGTGCGCCGATGACCACGTCCCCACCGCAGCCGCCGGAGACCGCCACGCGGGTGGAGACCGATGTCGTGGTGATCGGCGGCGGGCCCACCGGCCTCGCCGCGGCCCACTTCCTCGCCGCACTCGGCGTCCGCACGGTCGTCCTCGAACAGCGCACCTCACCGTCCGGCCATCCGCGCGCCACGGTGATCAACTCCCGCACCATGGAACTGCTCAGGCACCTGGGCGTCGACGCCGAGGTCCGCCGGGCCGGCGTACCCCTGGAGAACACGGCGCGCATCACCTGGTGCACCCAGCTCGCCGGCACCGAACTCGCCGCCCTCGACATCATCGCCTCGGCGGACGCCCTGATGCAGCGCGCGGTCAACAGCCCGGCCCTCCCCGTCATCTGCTCGCAGAACCGGGTGGAAGCGCTGCTCGTCGACCGGCTCCCCGAGAACGCGCGGGTGATCCGCGGCGTCAGGGCCGAGGAACTGATCCGCACGCCGTCCGGGGTCACGGTGACGGCCGGGGGCGAGCACCCCACCGTCGTCGACGCCCGCTACGCCGTCCTGGCCGAGGGGCTGCACGGGTCCCTGCGCGAGGCGGTGGGCCTGCGGCGGACCGCGGCCCCACCGCTCGGCAGGCTCCTCGACATCCACTTCAGCGCCGACCTCTCGCCCTGGACGGCCGGCCGGGAGAGCGCCCTGTACTGGGTGCTCAACGACACCGTGCGCGGCGTCCTCGTCACCGTGGACCCCAAGCGCGGCGAATGGCTCCTGGAGATCCCCGCCCTCACCGCCGACGAGGAACACACCTACTTCGAGCAGGGAGTCGATCACCACAAGCTGATCGAGGCCGCCATCGGCGAGTCGGGCGAGGCGATCGCGGGGCTGCGCATCCACTCCGTACGGAACTGGGTGATGGGCTCCACCGGACTCGCCTCCTGGCACAGCGCCGACGGCCGGGTCCTCGCCGCCGGGGACGCCGCCCACACCTTCCCGCCCACCGGGGGCTTCGGCATGAACACCGGCATCCAGGACGCGCACAACCTGGCCTGGAAGCTGGCCGCGGTACTGCGCGGCGGCGCCTCCGACACGCTGCTCGACTCCTACGAGCGTGAGCGGCGCCCGGTCGCAGAGTTCAACGCCCGGCACAGTGAGCGCAACGCCCTCCAGAAGCGGGCGCTGCTCCAGTCCGACGGCGACCCGGCGGAGTTCGCCCGCAACATCGAAGAGCACCGGCCCCACTTCGACTTCGAAGGGCAGACACTGGGGTTCACCTATGAGCCGGGCCCCGGCGAGCCGGTGGTCCAGGACATCGTGACCTACCGGCCGACCGCCCGGGCCGGCCACCGGGCCCCGCACGCCTGGCTCGACCAGGCCGGCGACCGGATCTCCGCGATCGACCTGACCCGCACCGGCTTCGCGCTGCTCACCGGGGCCGAGGGGGCCGTCTGGGAGCAAGTGGCCCAGGAGACCCCGACCGTCGTCGGCCTGCCCCTCACCGCGGCGGTGATCACCTCGGACGGGCCGGGCCTGCGCGACGCCGACGGGGCCTTCGCCGACACGTACGCCCTGCACGGGCCGGAAGCGGTTCTCGTACGGCCCGACGGCCACGTCCTCGCCCGGCTGCCCGGACGGGCACCACGGCGGGAACTGCGGCAGGCCGTCGACCGGATAGCCCACAGCGGGCTGGCACCCGCACGAGCGGAAGGCACCTCATGACCGCCGGACCCGTCCTCTCCCCGGAGCGAGTCGAGGGACTGCGCTCCGGCGTCCTCTCCGAAGTCCGCGCCGCCCTCACCGGGCTGCCCCGCGAGGACCTGGCGGCCTGGCTGGCCACCCCGGACGGCGCGGACGTGCTGCGCACGGTCTTCGAGCAGATGCCCGAACGCTACACCGGCGGCCTCACGGGCGGACCGCGGACCATCCGCTGGGAGATCGCGAGGCCCCCGGCCGGCACCCTCGCGTACGACCTCGTCCTGACCGCGGACTCCTGCGACGTACGCGAGACAGGGACCTCGGGCGCCCCGGCGGTCACCCTCGCCCTCGACGCGGTCAGCTTCGTGGAGATGGCCTCCGCCGCCGCCCAGGGCCTGGACCTGCTGCTCAAGGGCCGCCTGCACATCCAGGGTGACGTGCACCTCGCGATGCGCATGGAGTCCCTCTTCGGGCTCGCCGAGCCGGGTGAGCCCGGATGACCACCCTGCCGGGGCGACACCGGGTGGTGGTGACGGGCATCGGCATGGTCAACCCGCTCGGCACCGGCACCGAGACGGTCTGGACGCGGCTGCTCGCCGGAACCTCCGGAGTGGGACCGATCCAGGCCTTCGACGCCGGGCGGCTGCCGGTGCGCATCGCCGCCGAGGTGACGGACTTCGACCCTGCCGACTGGCTGACCAGCAAGGAGGTCAGACGCCTCGACCGGTTCTGCCACTTCGCGATCGCCGCGGCCGAACTCGCGGTGGAGCGCGCGGGCCTCGACGGCATCGACCGGGACGGCGCCGCCACCGTGATCGGCAGCGCCATCGGCGGCGCCGGCACCATGCGGGCGGGGGTGCTGAAGGACGCGACGGCGCCCCACATGGTCTCCCCGTTCTTCGTGCCCAGCTCCATCGTCAACATGGGCGCGGGCACCGTCGCCCAGCGCTTCGGCTTCCGCGGCCCCGGCGCCGCCCCGGTCACCGCCTGCGCCTCCTCGGCCGACGCGATCGGGCAGGCCTACCGCCTGGTCCGCGACGGCTACGCCGGGGCCGCGCTGGCCGGCGGCTCCGAGGCCTGCATCGCCTCACCGCTCGTCGCGGGCTTCGCGAACCTGCGCGCGCTGTCCCGCCGCAACGACGAACCCCAGCGGGCCTCCCGCCCGTTCACCGCGGACCGGGACGGCTTCGTCATGGGGGAGGGGGCCGCCATGCTGCTCCTGGAGACCGCGGAGTCGGCCGAGGCACGGGGCGCGTACGTCTACGCCGAGATCTGCGGCTACGGCCAGACCAGCGACGCGTACCACGTCACCGCCCCCGATCCCACCGGGCGGGGCGCCGCCCGCGCCATGCTCGCCGCGCTGTGCGAGGCCGGCCTCAAGCCCGACGAGATCGACCACGTCAACGCCCACGGCACCTCGACCCCGTTCTCCGACGCCGCCGAGACGAAGGCGATCAAGTCCGCCTTCGGCAGCCACAGCGGGAACCTGGCCGTCAGCTCCACCAAGTCGATGACCGGCCATCTGCTGGGCGCGTCCGGCGCGACCGAGACGGCGTTCTGCGCCCTGTCCATCGACCGCGGCGTCATCCCGCCCACCATCAACCAGGACGCGGCCGACCCCGAGTGCGACCTCGACTACGTGCCGAACACCGCCCGGCCGTACGAGGTCCGGGCGGCCCTGTCCAACTCCTTCGCCTTCGGCGGGCAGAACGTCGCGCTCGCCCTCCAACGCTTCGTCAGGGAGTGACCCCGCCCCTGTGCACGGGCTCACGCCGAGCCGGGCCGAGCCCGCGGGGTCTCCCGTGACCACATCCCAGGAAGGCACCTCGATGACCCAGCTCTCCACCCGGCCCCTGGCCACGGCCGCGCCCGGTCCGACCGGCCGGCTGCGCGCGCTGCTCACGATGTCCGGCGATCCCATGGACTACTTCACCGGTCTGCGCGACCAGTACGGTCCTGTGGTCCGCGTCCCGCTCGGCATGCGGGACATGTTCCTGGTCAGCGACCCGGAGGCGGTCCACGAGGTCCTGGTGACCTCGCACCGCCACTTCACCAAGGCCACCATGGGCGCCGGACGCGGCACGTGGGAGGCCCCGCTGTCGGTGATCTTCGGCAACAGCCTGATCACCAGCGACGGCGACCTCCACCGCAAGCAGCGCAGGCTGATCCAGCCGATGTTCCACCACGAGCGCATCGCCGGCTACGGCCGTGCCTTCGCCGAGCTGTCGGACGACATCCAGGCCGGCTGGAAGGACGGGGACCGGCTCGACCTGTCGGTCGAGATGACCGAGCTGACCCTCGCCGTCGTGGCCCGTACGATCTTCGACGTCTCGCTCGACAGCGATGTGGCCCGCACCGTCCGCACCGCCATCCCGCGCGACGAGGGCCCGATGCGCTGGGACTCCCTGCCCTTCGCCCGCTATCTGGCGAAGCTGCCGCTGCCCGGCAACAAGCGCTTCTTCGCGGGCCGGGACCGGCTCGACGCCATCGTCTACCGCCTCATGGCGGAGCGCAGGCAGGGCGACGGACAGGGCGCCGACCTGCTCTCCATGCTGCTCGCGGCGCGGGACGCCGACACCGGGGAGCCGATGGAGGACCGCCAGGTGCGCGACGAGGCGATCAGCATGCTCATGGTCGGCCACGAGACCACGGCCAACGCGCTCACCTGGTCCTACCACCTGCTCGGCAACCACCCCGAGGCGCGGGAGCGGATGCACGAGGAGATCGACGAGGTGCTCGGTGACCGGCTGCCCACCATCGCCGACCTGCCCCGCCTCACCTGGACCGACGCGGTGTTCTCCGAGGCGATGCGCCTCTACCCGCCGATCATGGGCATGGCCCGCCGGTCCCTGGAGGACTTCGAACTCCACGGCTACCGCATCCCCAAGGACAGCTTCGTCGGGATCGTTCCGTGGGTGATCCACCGCGATCCCCAGTGGTGGCCGCAGCCCGAGCGCTTCGCCCCGCAGCGCTGGCTCAAGGACCCGCACCCCGCCGACGCGGCGGACGAGCTCACCGGTCACGCGGTGGCACCCGGACGGCCGCGCCTCGCCTACCTCCCCTTCGGCGGCGGCCCGCGGCAGTGCATCGGTACCGCCTTCTCGCGGATGGAGGGCGTCATGGCGCTGGCCACCCTGGGCCGCGACTGGGAGTTCGAGCCCGTTCCCGGATTCACGGTCGACCACCTGGCCCGCATCACGGTCCGGCCGCGCCACGGCCTGCCGGTGACCGCCAGGCGCCGCTGAGCGCCCCCCCGCGAGGCCGACATCACCGACACCCACCTGCGAAGGGAACACCCGCACATGTCCACCCACACCCGGATCGCACTCGACAAAGAAGACCTGCGCTTCCTCATCGCCGACGTCCTCGAACTGGACGTGGAGGAGGTCACGGACGACGCCGACTTCGTGCAGGAGCTGGAGGTCGACTCCCTGATGGCGCTGGCGATCGTCGCCCGGCTGGAGCGGCACTACGGCGTCAAGCTGAAGGAGGACGACTTCAAGCGGGTCTCGTCGCTCACCCAGGTCCACCGGCTGATCGGGGACAAGCGCGCCGCCCGGGCCGCGTCCTGAGGCACCCGCGGCACAGCGGCCGGCCCCCTGCCCCCCGGTGGGCGCACGGCCGGCCGCACCCTCACCACCCCCGCTCGCCATGGCCCCTCAGGAGAAAGACATGCCAGACACCCAGCGCCCGGTGGCGCTCGTCTCGGGCGGCTCCCGCGGCATCGGCCGCGCCGTCGTGTCCCGCCTGGCGCACGACGGATTCGATGTCGCGTTCTGCTACCGCTCGGACGCCGCCGCGGCCGACGAGGTCGTCAGGTCGGTCGCCGGCACCGGAGCCCGTGTCGTCCCCCACCGCGTGGACGTGAGGTCTCTGGAGGAGGTGCGGGCGTTCGCCGACGCCGCGGAGAGCCGGCTCGGCCCGGTCGACGCCGTCGTGACCTCCGCGGGAGTCGTACGGGACAATCCCCTGGTGAGAATGACCGGCGAGGAGTGGAGCGAGGTGATGGCGACCAACCTCGACGGCACCTACCACATGTGCCGCTCGGTCATCTTCTCGTTCATGAAGCGCCGCGCCGGCTGTGTGGTGACGCTGTCGTCCATCGCCGGGGTCCACGGCAACGCCACGCAGGCCAACTACGCGGCCTCCAAGGCGGCGATCATCGGCTTCACCAAGTCCCTGGCCAAGGAGTGCGGGAAGTACGGGGTGCGCGCCAACGTCGTGGCGCCCGGCCTCATCGAGACCGACATGACCGCCGGCCTGACCGAGGCGACCCGGAAGGACATCCTCGACCGCGTTCCGCTCGGCCGCCTCGGCACCCCCGACGACGTCGCCGACCTGGTCTCCTTCCTCGTCTCCGACCGCGCCCGCTACATCTCCGGCCAGGTACTGGGCGTGGACGGCGGCCTGGTCGTCTGAGCACGCCGCCGCGCGATCCGGCAGTCTCGGTAGTCCTCGATCGCTCTTCGACCACAGAGGAAGGACACCCGGACCGGTGAGACTCGGACTCAACCTCCGCTACCTCGGCCCCCTGGGCGCCGGAGCCCGCCCGCAGGAATCCGCCCGGTACGTCCGCGAGGCCGAGCGCCTGGGCTTCTCGGTGGCCTGGACCGCCGAGGCGTTCAGCTCGGACTCCGTCTCGCTGCTCGGCTGGCTCGCCGCGCAGACCTCGCGCATCGACCTGGGCACCGCGGCGATGCAGATCCCCGCCCGCACCCCCGCCATGACGGCGATGACCGCCGCGACCCTCGACCTGCTCTCCGACGGCCGCTTCCGCCTCGGACTCGGCGTGTCCGGGCCGCAGGTCGCCGAGGGCTGGCACGGCTCCCGGTTCGGGAAACCGCTGGCACGCACCCGCGAGTACGTCGACATCGTCCGGATGGTCCTGCAGCGCAAGACCGTCACCTACGACGGGGAGCACTACCGCCTGCCGCTCCCCGACGGCCCCGGCAAGGCCCTCCAGCTGGGCATGCGCCCCCGGCGCAGGCAGGTGCCGGTCTACCTGGCGGCCATCGGCCCGGCCAACGTCCGCCTGGCGGGCGAGATCGCGGACGGCTGGCTCTCCGTCTTCTTCCAGCCCGAGTCCGGACAGGAGTTCCTGACGGAACTGCGCGCCGGACGGGAGCGCACGGGGGCGGATCTGCGGGGCTTCGACGTGGTGGCGGCGGTGCCGGTCGCGACCGGGGACGATCTCGCCGACTGCGCCGACCGGGTGCGCGCGTTCACCACCCACTACGTGGGCGGGATGGGCTCACGCGAGCACAACTTCTACAACCGGCTGATGGCCCGCACCGGCTTCCCCGGCGAGGCCGAACAGGTGCAGCGGCTCTACCTGGCCGGGGAACTGCGAGCGGCCTCCGAGGCCGTACCGCGGGAATTCCTCGACCGCACCGCCCTGCTCGGTCCCACCGACCGCATCGCCGACCGGCTCCAGGCCTACGCCGAAGCCGGAGTCACAACCCTCTCGGCCATGATCTTCGCGGACCACGCCGAACAAGGCATCGCGACGCTGCGCACCCTGGCGGAGGCCCTGGACAAGGCCGGAGTGGGCGACTGAGGCCCGGCCACGCGCCCGGAAACGCGCCCCGGAACGGGCGCGGACACGGGCGCGGAACCGGCCGCGCCAACGCCGGGTCCTCGCGCGCCGACGCTCAGTCGAGACAGAACTCGTTGCCCTCGATGTCCTGCATCACGATGCACGACTCGTTGTGCTCGTCGGCGAGCAGCACGCGCTCGCACCTGGCGCCGAGCGCCTCCAGCCGCGCGCACTCGGCCCGGAGTGCGGCGAGGCGCTCTTCCCCCACCAGCCCGGTGCCGACCCGCACGCAGAGATGGACCCGGTTCTTGACGACCTTGCCCTCGGGGACGCGCTGGAAGTAGAGCCGCGGCCCCTCACCCGAGGGGTCGACGCAGGCGGACGACCCTCCCCGCTGCTCGGGCGGCAGAGTGCGGTCGAATGCGTCCCAGCTGGCGAACCCCCGCGGTGGCGGCGCCGGGTCGTACCCCAGCACCTCGCACCAGAAGCGAGCGAGACGCTCGGGTTCCGCGCAGTCGAAGGTGACTTGGAACTTCCTGACCGATGACATCGGCGCACCGTAGCAGGGGAGCCGGTCAGGCCGCATTCCGATTTCCCCCACCACGGCACCTTCCAGGGCCAGGAAGCGTCTTTCCCGGTGGCCCGAACCGTTGACCGTAACGCGCCGGGTCGCTCCACGCACCGCTCCGTTAACATGTTCGGGCCTGCGAGGACACCCCAATTGCCCCTCACCCAACGGAAAAAAATTGGCCGAAGAATTGATATCCAGAGCAATGCGGGTGTTTTCGCGCAGACAGGGCAGAAACACCTTCCCCGCCCCGCGGCGACCCCGCACCCTCCTGTGGGTCGCCGCCGGTGTGGTCACCCTCGGATTTCTCGTCGCCCTGGAGATCGCCGCCCGCCGCTACGGCGTACCCGGGCCGATCACCAACCAAGTGCGAGAGGTGATATACCCGCCCAAATCGGGTGGTCTGCTGTACGCCAGCATGGCGCTGATGATGGTGGTCCTCACCTGGCGGCAGCGGTTCCTCGCCCTGGCCGCCGCGATCGGCGTCGACCTCACCTTCCTCTTTGTCCGCTGGGCCACCGACACCGAGGTCACCGGAGGCCACCCCTTCGGCAACGGCGCGCTGTGGGTGATGCTGGGCTGCGCGGCCATCGCCCTCACCCGCCGCACCGGCCCCGAGCGCGCCCTGCTGCTCAAGGGCGTCGGCCTGGGCCTGCTCCTGATCACCGGCCGCAAGACGGGCGACACCTGGCTGCTGATCACCGCCGAGACCCGCCCCGACGTCCTCGACCCGTACGTGGCGACCGCCGACCAGGCGCTGGGCAACCCGTCCTGGGTGGCGGGCCGGATCGTCGAGGCCACCGGAGCCTTCGGCTACAACCTCCTCGACTTCGTCTACGGCCAGCTCCCCGTCGCCGCCGTCATCGTCGCCCTCTACCAGCTGCGCCACGTCGCGACCGCGCGCCGCTTCCCCCGCCACCACCTGGTGCGCAGCTTCCTGATGATCGGCCTCCTCGGCCCTGCCGTGTACATGATCTACCCCGTCGTCGGGCCGATCTTCGCCTACGGCACCGGCACCGAACACTGGGCCTCGGTCAGCATCTGGTCGGACACCTGGCCCACCCGCCAGTGGGCGGTGGCCGAGATCTGGCCGGCCACACCACCGCCGCTCACCACCCCCCACCCCATCCCCTTCGACGAGATCACCCCGCGCAACTGCATGCCCAGCCTCCACACCGCCTGGGCCACCGCGATCTTCCTCCACACCCGCCGCGGTCCGCGCGTCCTGCGCCACGCAGGCACCTTCTGGCTGGTGGCCACGCTGTGCGCCACCCTCGGGTTCGGCTACCACTACGGCGCCGACCTCGTCGCCGGAGTCGTCTTCGTCCTCACCATCGAGGCGGCCCTGCGCTCGTTCGACCGCGGCTGGGACCGGCCGGGACTCCAGCTGGTCGCGTACGGTACGACCGTCTTCGCCGCGCTCCTGGCGTCGTATTACTACCTCCCGACGCAGATGGCCAGGCACCCGTGGCTGTACGGCCCGCTCCTCCTGCTGGCGATGGCCTCGGTGATCTACGGCTACGTACGCACCGCGGCCCCGCGGGAACCGGAAGCCGCGCCCGTCCCGGCCGAGCGAGTCCCCGCTGCCCGGCAGACGCCCACCGAGGCACCGACGCCCCCGCCACCGGTCCCCGAACCGCCGGCGGCGCCGGCCACGGACGACCAGAAGCCCATCACCCTCCTGTGACACCCGACACCGAGGGGCCCGCAGCCGGACAGCACCGGCTGCGGGCCCCGCGCGTGACCGCTCCCGCCGAATCTCACAGCCGTCTCCGTGTGTTGCGCAGATTCACCGGGTGACCGACGACATCACCCTGGTGCGGGTACGCCCCGGCCTGACACTCCACGAGACCCTCGACCACCTCGACGCCGATCTCGACGCCGACGCCGACGCCGACGCGCCGACCTGCCACCCCTGCGGCTGACCGACGCACAGCGGGCCGCCTGGGAGCGCGTCGTCGACCGAGGCGCGCGGGAGATCGGCCCGGTCGCGTCCGAGGAACACCCGTCCAGCCTGCCCCTCGAGACGACCGGCCCGCCGGGCCGAATCCAGCTCGACTACCGCGCGGACACCATTCCGATGCGCCGCGCTGTGTCGTACCGCCCCTGAAGCACGCCGCCGGCTCCGGGACCGGCATCGGCCGGCCGCGCCGTCGGCCGTGGTGGCCACCAGGGTCACCGGAGTGGTGGTCAGGGTGTGGGGCCGGGTGGCAGGTGGACGGTCATGACGAGGTGGCAGGTCCGCTCGCCCGCCCCGCGGTAGGTGTGAGGGACCGTGGCGTCGAACGTGGCGGTCTGTCCGGCGTGCAGGGGGTGCTCGATGCCGTCGGCGACGAGGACCATCCGCCCCGAGGTGACGCTGACGGTTTCGACGACTCCCGCCTGGTGGGGGTGGCTGGGGTATTCCTCGCCGGGCTGAAGCCGCCAGCGCCAGACCTCGACGGGCGCGGTGCCCGAGGTGGTCAGCATGAGCCGGGCCTCGCTGCCCCGCTCGCCCACCCACAGCGGCTTGACGGCGTCGGCGGTCACGACGCGGACGCGCTCCTCGGGCGGCCCTTCCAGGAGGGCGGACACGGAGACGCCGAGGGTGTCGGCGAGCCGGACGAGCGTGGCGAAGTTCGGGTTTCCCTGGGCCTTCTCCAGGGCGACCAGGGCCCCCTTGCTGACACCGGCGCGTCGGCCGAGTTCGTCGAGGGACAGGCCCGCGCGGGTGCGGGCGGTTCTGACGTTGTGCGCGAGTGTGCGCAGGGCCGCCTCTGTCTCGGCCACCTGATCACCGTCCTCGTTCCTGAGTGATCCCCGACCCACTCCATTGCACCGCGCGGTCGTTCGGTTGACACGGGCTGGTCGGTTCGATGTACGGTCTGGTCGTTCCAGTGACATCGTAAGGGGTGTACGCACCGTGCCGCCTCCAGCGTCGCCCCGGCCGCCGCCTCCGCCCCGCTCTGCCCCGCCGCGCAAGGAGTTCCCCATGCTGATCCACCCCTGGGACGCGAGTCTGGACGAAGCCGAATGGCAGTCCTGGATCGCCGGCGGTCACGATTTCGGCCTTCTCAGCGTCAACGGCCCGGCAGGCCGGCCGCCCGTGGCCGTGCCCACCCACTTCGCCGGCGGCAGCGGCCGGCTCCTGATCCACCTCGCCCGGCCGAACCCCGTCTGGAAGGCGCTCGAGAACGACCCGAAGGTCCTGTTCACCGTCTTCGGCGACTACACCTTCGTCCCCGGCCCCTGGCGCGCCCAGCCGGACACCCCGCCCGCCGACGGCGTCCCCACCAGTTACTACACCGCCGTCCAGTTCACCTGCCGCGCCACGATCGTCGACGACCCCGAGGCCAAGGCGGAACTCCTGCGCGTCCAGATGGCGCACTTCCAGCCCGCCGGCGACCACGCCGGCATCGTCGTCGGCCAACCCCCTTACGGGCGCATGCTGTCCGGTATCCGAGGCCTGTACCTGGACGTCACCGAGGTGCGGGCCAAGTTCAAGTACGACGACCACAAGCCGGTCGGACACCGCACCGCCGTCGCGGACCACCTGACAGAACGCGCCCAGGGCCTGGACCTCGCCGCCGCGGCCCAGCAGCGCCGCCGCATGGACCGCATCGGCCCCTACAAGCAGCCCTGACCACGCCCCACGACCGCCCGACAGACCTGGAAGCCCCAGCCATGACCACGTTCCGTCTCAGCCCCGCCGTCGCCGACGCCTTCCCCGACACCCTCATCGCCCTCGTCACCGCCACCGGCCTCGACGGCCACGGGCCCTGGCCGGAGACCGCCGCCGCCGTGGCGGACCTGGAGCGGCAGCTCGCCGACGGGACCTGGCAGCCCGCGGACGAGACCGATCCGCGGATCGAGGCCTGGCACACCGCCTACCGTTCCTTCGGCACCAACCCCCGCCGCATCCGTCCCAGCGTCGACGCCCTCGGCCGGAGACTGGCGAAGAAGGGCACCCTGCCGCGCGTCAACCCCGCGGTCGACGCCTACAACACCGTCTCCGTCCGCCACGGCCTGCCGGCCGGCGCCTTCGACCTCGACCACGTCGCCGGTGACGTCGTCATCCGGTACGCGGACGGCAGCGAGGAGTTCACACCGCTCGGCGAACCCGGCACCGTGGAGACCCCCAAGCCCGGCGAGGTCGTCTACGCCGACACCGACGGCGTCCTGACCCGCCACTGGAACCACCGCGACGCCCACCGCACCCGCGTCACCGAGGACTCCGCCCGCGTCACCTTCGTCCTCGAGACCCTCCGCGCCTCCCACGACGGCCACCTCCTGAAGACGGCGGCCGGGGAACTGCGCGGCCTGCTCACCCCGCACGCCGCCCGGACGCACGTGGTCCACCTCACCGCGGAGCGGCCCGAAGCCACGGTGTGAGGCGATCCGCCGCCCACTCGCCGCTGACTGCGCCGTTCACTCGGCCGGCCGCGCCGGCCAGCGTGGCGGTCCTCGCGAAGCGTGCCCGCGGTGATTGGCTTCACCACGCGCCGGGCGGCACAGGACGGACCCGGCGCACCGGCCTCGGCGAACCTGATCGACATCGCGCTGTCGTGGGTACCCGTGCCGCAGGCCGCAGAGCACCGGGCACCGCACCGGTCGTACCTGCCGACAAGGAGGCTGACCACGTGACCGAGCACCAGCAGGACCCCACCGAACAGCACCCGCAGCCGGACTTCCCCGGCCAGAACCAGCCGCACCCCGGCTGGACCGGGCCCATGGACCCGCCCCCGGACCACGGGGAGGAGTCGTACCGGGGCAGCGGCCGGCTGACGGACCGCAAGGCCGTGATCACCGGCGGCGACTCGGGCATCGGACGGGCGGTCGCGCTGGCGTTCGCCCGTGAGGGGGCAGACGTCCTCTTCACCTACCTGGAGGACGAGAAGGACGACGCCGCCGAGACCGTACGGCTGGTCGAGGAGGCCGGGCGACAGGCCGTGGCCGTCTCCTGCGACGTACGCGAGGAGGAGAACTGCCGGTCCCTGGTGGACCGCGCCGTTCAGGAGTTCGGCCGGATCGACATCCTGGTGAACAACGCGGCCTACCAGATGTCGCAGCCCGACGGCATCGAGGCGATCTCCACCGAGCAGTTCGACCGGGTGGTGCGGACCAACCTGTACGGCATGTTCTGGCTGTGCAAGTTCGCCCTGCGGCACATGCCGGAGGGCGGCAGCATCATCAACTCGACGTCGGTGCAGGCGTACAAGCCCAGTCCGCATCTGCTGGACTACGCCATGACGAAGGGCGCGATCGTCAACTTCACCCAGGGACTGGCGCAGATGGTGATCGAGCGGGGGATCCGGGTCAACGCCGTCGCACCGGGCCCGGTGTGGACACCGCTGATCCCGGCGACCATGCCGGACACCCAGGAGTTCGGCAAGCAGGCGCCGATCGGACGCCCCGCCCAGCCCGCCGAGATGGCCCCCGCGTACGTCTTCCTCGCCTCGCAGGAGGCGTCGTACATCACCGCGGAGATCGTCAACGCGACGGGCGGTACACCGCTCCCGTAGCACGCCAAGGCCGAGCCGAAGCACGGCCGGTCCGCACCGCCGCCGGGCGGCGCACCGCGACCATCGGTGTGCCGCCCGGCCCTCGGTGACCGCGGCCCGTCGCTCAGGGGAGCGACGGGGACGGGGGCGCCTCACATGGGCGCTCCCATCAGCATGCCGGGCGTGACCTCGGTGATGGTCCCGTCCGGCGCGAAGTGGACCCGCACCTCGTACACCCCGATCACGCCGCTGATGAAGTCCGGCTGCCCGTAGTGCCACACCTGCAACCCGACGCGCTCGAAGTACGACTGGGCGAGCGACCGCATGGTCTCGGCACGGGTCGACTGCTCCACCAGGCCCTGGAGCCAGCTCGCGCCCCCGCGGATGTCCGTGACGGCCCCGTCGAGGTCGGTGATCCCGGTGTCGCCCAGGCGCTCGTCGGTGACGGCGAAGAAGTCGTTCCCGAGCGAGGTGAAGGTGTGGCCCGCCACGTTCGCCGCCGTGCGGGCCAGTGCGACCGCGACCGCCTCCCGCGGCCCGTACACCCGCAGATCCAGCTGCTCGCCCGACAGTTCGGGCAGGTTCCCGGCCTCCGTCCGGCCGAGCCCGGCCGCCTCCCGGAACCGCTCCCGGACGTCCTCCGTCCCCGGCGCCCACCGGAACCAGCCCTCCTCGGTGTCGTAGGAGCCGAGACGGCGCGCCTTCAGGCCCCCGCCGGGGAACCGCAGCTCCCCGGCCCGCTCGTCCCACAGCGGCGCGCGACCGGCGAAGTCGAGGTGGTCGTCCGCGTACTGGACAATCGCCCGCGTCCGCAGGATCGAGAAGGCCATCTCCCGCGCCGCCACGGCCAGCAGCGGCCGCGGGAACGTCCGGTGCGGCGCGTCGGGGGAGCGGCGCGCCCCCTCCAACTCCTGTTCCCCGGCCGCGCCGCAGGCGGGCGCGCCCCCGTCCGGTCCGGTGACCTCGACACCGGTGACCCCCTCGCCGTCCAGGGTCACGACGACCCGGTCGCCCCCGTCCAGCACGCCCTCCACCCGGCCGGGCCCGTACGCCGGCTCGATCCCGTGCCGTGCGAACCAGCCCCGCACCGGCTGCAGCGCGGAACCCGGCAGCAGCGCGACGCCGTTGCGCAGGGCCGTGGCGAGCCGGGCGGCGCGCGGCTCGGCCCGCGGTACGGCGGGGTCGTCGACGACCATGAAGAGCCGGCCGCGTTCGTTCACCGCGCAGATCACCCCGCCCCGGGCGTCGAGCAGACCCATGCACATCAGCAGCAGGTGATCGGCCGCCAGCCGGGGGTCGGGGAAGTGGTTGAGATCCGGCATCGGCTCGGTCAGCTCCGGCACACCCTCCCGCTCACCCAGCTCACGCAGCTCCAGCGAACGTGCCGCGATCGCGCTGTCCCGGTACGACTCGTTGGCCCACGCCCACATCCAGGTGCCGTCCAGGGCGTAGGTGCCGATGGCGTGGGCGCGCAAGGTGATGCCCGAGCGTGTCACGGACGGTTCGTCCCGGTCGAAGGACACCACCCCGGCGGGCACCAGGGAGTCGAAGAGGTCGAGCTGCTCGCACACCCAGGCGAGGTTCGGCCGGGCGAGAGCGAGGAGCTGGTCACTGAAGGAGACGGTCATGAACGCTTTCCGGTAGGCGGTCGGGCGGGCCTCCGCGATCGAGCGGCCGCGCTGCGTACGCCCTGATGACTCCCGCACGGCGCCCCGCGGTTCCAGCCCTGCGGCGCACTCGGGCCTGAGAAAAAGGGAACTCCACCGGCTTTCGGCCGGAGGGCCTTTGCCTTGGCCGGATCATAAAAGGGCGCGATTGTACGTACGTGTTCCATCGCGGAGTTATGGGCGGAATTGATATTCTGTCCGGAATTCAGTCGTTGTTTCCATCGGATGCAGATCACCTTTCCAAGGGAGTGGGTAGCCGAGCGGTAGAGGGGTGAAAGATGGGTAACGCAAGGGTGGTCCGTTTGCTGGCGACCGGTCTCGTGGTGGTGTTGTCCGCCCTGGTCGCCCTGGCCGTCGCCTGGGGAACGCGGTCCGCGGGAGCCAACTGGCCCGATGTCTTCCAGCGCGCCGGTTCCACGTTCGGGGGCACCGTGGGAGTGTGCGCGGCTCTGACCGCCCTGTACCGGGCCATCGGAGGCGGGGCCGATGAGTAGTCCGAGCGGCCGGAGACCCGGCATACCGCACAATGCGGCCCGCTGAACGCGGCACTGAAGCTGACCGGACGCTGCTGAGACGGCCCGAACGGCTGCCGGGGGAGCAGTCCGCGCGGCGACGCGTGCGGACGGACGTATCGCCCTGAAGCGTCACCGAAGCCGCCGCGGACGCACGCCCCCCGCGGTCCGTCGCCCGAGTCCGCCGCCCGAGTCCGCGGCGGGCTGCCCTGAGTCCGCGGCGGGGCTGCCCCGAGCCCGCGGCGGAGCAGCCTGACGCCGCGGCAGCGTCACTGCGCGCCGACCGCGGGTAGGGGAGCGGTGAGCGCGCGGCCGGCGCGGACCGTGTGGACGTGGCGGTGCGGCGCCGGCCCCGTCCACCGCACCGACGCCCGAGCAGGGAGCCCGCCGTGACCTCGACCCGCCGCCTGATCTCACCTCGCCGCTGGACCCCGCCCCCGGCCCCGGCCGACCAGGGCCGCACCCACGCCACCCGCCGGTTCGTGGTGGCCCGTCGCCTGCCGACCGGTGGCCACGGTCCCGAAGACGTGGTCTTCGACCGCCGGGGAGCCCTGCTCACCGGTCTCGGTGACGGCAGCGTGGTGCGCATGAACCCGACCACCGGCGCCCGTACCGTGCTGGCCGGCACCGGGGGCCGGCCACTGGGGCTGGAACCCTGCCCCGACGGCGGCGTCCTGGTCTGCGACCACGACCGGGGACTGCTGCGCATCGGCGCCGACGGATCGGTCCACACCCTCGTCGACTCCCTCGCGGGCCGCCCGCTCACCTTCGCCAGCAACGTGGTGCGAGGCCCCGACGGGACCATCTGGTTCACCGTCTCCACCCGCCGCTGGGACCTCGACCACTACCTCGGCGACATCCTCGAACACTCCTGCACCGGGATGCTCGTCCGCCGGGACACCGACGGCACCGTCACGGTGCTGCTCGACGACCTCAAGTTCGCCAACGGACTGGTGCTCGCCCCGGACGCCTCGCATCTGCTCGTCGCCGAGACCGCCGGATACCGGGTGCGCCGCTACTGGCTCACCGGCCCCGGAGCCGGGACGGTCGAGCCGTTCGCCGAGAACCTGGCCGGCCTGCCCGACAACATGAGCCTCGGCGCCGGCGGGCTCCTGTGGGTGTCGCTCGCCGCTCCCCGCAACGCCCTGCTGGACAGCCTGCTGCCCCGGCCGGGCCTGTGGCGGACCCTGTTGTGGAACCTGCCGCAGGCCGTGCGCCCCAGGCCCGCGTCCCTCGCGTGGGTCATGGCCTTCGACCTCGACGGCCGGGTCGTCCACGACCTGCGGTCGGACGACTGCGCGTACGGCTTCGTGACCAGCGTCGCCGAGCACGGCGGCACGGTGGTCGCCGCCAGCCTCCACGAGGACGACATCGTCGTGCTCGCTCCCCTGCCCCCGGCCTCCTGAGACGGGCCGGCGGGGCGTCACACCCCGGCGTGGTGCGACGCCCCGCGATGCTTCACCACTTTGTCTCTGTCGTGGAAAAAGTATCGAGAACTTGCGTCGAACGGGTTACGCCGTTCGACGAAGCCCGCTAACTTCCTTGAAATGAACCGGTCATAGAGCGTCGGCCGGTCTCGACGGCGCGACGGCGCGCGCCTGTGAACAGGCCCATGAACGTCTTGGCAGTCCGCTGAGGCCTGCCGTCATCCCACCCCACATCGGGAGACCTCTGTGCGCACGAGACCGTATGGACACAGACGTGTCCGCCACTTACTGACCGCCGTGGCCTGCGCCCTCGGCTTCCTCCTTCCGGCGTCCCCCGCAACCGCCGCGCCCGCGGCCCCGGCCGGGCGGGCCGAGGCGCCCGCCGCCCCGGAGTTCCAGCAAGTCACGCTCGCCAAGGGCGTGGCCGAGACCGGCGAACCCATGACCCTGGCCGTGCTGCCGGACCGCTCGGTCCTGCACACCTCGCGGGACGGCACCCTCCGGCTGACGAACGCCGCGGGCACCACCAGCGTCGTGGGCAAGCTCGACGTCTACAGCCACGACGAGGAGGGCCTGCAAGGCGTCGCCGTGGACCCCGGCTTCTCGTCCAACCGGTACGTCTACCTCTACTACGCGCCGAAGCTCAGCACGCCCGGCGGTGACGCCCCGGCCGACGGCACCGCCGCCGACTTCGCCCCCTTCGACGGGGTCAACCGGCTGTCCCGGTTCGTCCTGAAGACGGACGGCACCCTGGACCTCGCCAGCGAGAAGAAGATCCTCGACGTGCCCGCCTCACGGGGCACCTGCTGCCACGTCGGCGGCGACATCGACTTCGACGCGGCCGGCAACCTGTACCTGTCCACCGGCGACGACACCAACCCGTTCGCCTCGGACGGCTTCACCCCGATCGACGAGCGTGCGAGCCGCAATCCCGCCTTCGACGCCCAGCGTTCCTCGGGCAACACCAACGACCTGCGCGGCAAGGTCCTGCGGATCAAGGTCAACGCCGACGGGTCGTACTCGATCCCGAGCGGCAACCTCTTCCCGCCGGGCACCGCGAAGACCCGCCCCGAGATCTACGCCATGGGCTTCCGCAACCCGTTCCGGATGAGCGTCGACAAGGCCACGGGCATCGTCTACCTCGGCGACTACGGACCCGACTCCGGCGTCGCGAGCCCCACCCGCGGACCCGCCGGGCAGGTGGAGTTCAACCGGATCACCAAGGCGGGCAACTACGGCTGGCCGTACTGCACCGGCGACAACGACGCCTACGTCGACTACGACTTCGCCACCGGCGCCTCGGGGTCCGCGTTCAGCTGCGCGGCCCCGAAGAACACGTCGCCCCGCAACACCGGCCTGACCGACCTGCCTCCCGCGCAGCCCGCCTGGATCCCGTACGACGGCGGATCCGTCCCCGAGTTCGGCTCCGGGTCGGAGTCCCCGATGGGCGGCCCGGTCTACCGCTACGACGCCGCCTCGGCCTCCGAGGTGAAGTTCCCGCAGGAGTTCGACGGCGACTTCTTCGCCGGCGAGTTCGGCCGCCGCTGGATCAAGCGGATCGAGTCCGGCGGCGACGGCACCGTGCAGTCCATCAACTCCTTCCCCTGGAGCGGCACCCAGGTGATGGACATGGCCTTCGGCCCGGACGGTGCCCTGTACGTCCTCGACTACGGCACCGGCTACTTCAGCGGCGACGAGAACTCCGCCCTGTACCGCATCGAGCACGTCACCGGCGGTCTCGCGCCGCTCGCGCAGGCCAAGGCCGACGTCACCTCCGGGAAGGCGCCCCTGACCGTCGCGTTCTCCTCGGCCGGCAGCTCCGACCCCGACGGCGGCGCCCTCGGCTACGCGTGGACCTTCGGCGACGGCACCACCTCCACCGCCGCCAACCCCACGCACACCTACACCGCCAACGGCCGGTACACGGCCACCCTGAAGGTCACCGACCCGACCGGCAAGTCCGCGACGGCGTCGGTGCAGATCACCGTCGGCAACACCGCCCCGACGGTCAGGCTCGACCTGCCCGTGGACGGACGGATCTACGACTTCGGCGCCGCCATCCCCTTCAAGGTGACGGTCACCGACCCCGAGGACGGCACGGTCGACTGCTCCAAGGTGAAGGTGACCTTCATCGTCGGACACGACAGCCACGGCCACCCGCAGACCTCCACCACCGGCTGCGAGGGCACGCTCCAGACCCTGGCGGACGGCGAGCACGACCCCAACGCCAACATCTTCGGCGTCATCGACGCCGAGTACACCGACAAGGGCGCGAACGGCCAGCCCGCGCTGACCACGCACGACCAGCACATCACCCAGCCCAGCCACCGGCAGGCCGAGCACTACGGCGGCTCCGCCGGTGTCCAGGTCGTCACCCACACCCCCGCGCACGGCGGCCGGACCGTCGGCCACATCGACAACGGCGACTGGATCTCCTTCACGCCGTACGCCCTCGACAACGCCACCAGGTTCACCGCCCGGGTCTCCTCCGCGGGCGTCGGCGGCACCATCGAGGTACGCGCCGGATCGCCGGCCGGCACCCTGCTCGGCACCGCGACCGTACCGGTGACCGGCGGCTGGGAGACCTTCCAGGACGTGTCGGCCGACCTGGCCAACCAGCCCGGCGGCTCGACGACCCTGCACCTCGTCTTCAAGGGCGGCAGCGGCTCGCTGTTCGACGTCGACGAGTTCTCCTTCACCACCTCCGGCGGGGGAACCCGCTCCGGTGAGGTGAAGGGGGTGAACGGCAAGTGTCTGGACGTGGACGGCGGGCAGACGGCCGACGGGACGAAGGTGCAGGTGTGGACGTGCAACGGTTCGGCCGCGCAGCGGTGGACGGTCGGTGGTGACGGCTCGCTGAAGGCGCTGGGCAAGTGCCTGGACGTCTCCGGCGGGGGCAGCGCGGACGGTACGCGGATCCAGTTGTGGACGTGCAACGGGACGGGTGCGCAGAAGTGGGCGGCGCAGTCCGACGGTACGGTGCGCAATCCGCAGTCGGGCAAGTGCCTGGACGCGTCGGGCGGTACGTGGAACGACGGGACCGCGGTCCATCTGTGGACCTGCCACACCGGACCCAACCAGAAGTGGACCCTGCCGTAGAAAGGAGGCGACCCTGATGCGTACCACCCGGACAACCCGTACACCCCGTGCACGCCTTGCATCGCGCACACCTCTGAGAGCGGCCCTCGGCCTGTTCGCCGCCGCCGTGCTCTGCCTGACCCCGCAGGCCGCGGCCCAGCCCGCGACCGGCAGCCCATCCGCCACCGCGGAGAGCCGCGCGGCCGCCGACCCGGCGTACAAGATCCTCGTCTTCTCCAAGACGGCCGGCTTCCGGCACTCCTCGATCGACGACGGCATCGCGGCCCTGCGCGGCCTGGGCACGGCGAACAACTTCACCGTCGACGCCACCGAGGACGCGCAGGCCTTCACGACCGGCAACCTCGCCCAGTACAAGGCGGTCGTCTTCCTGTCGACGACGGGCGACGTGCTCAACGCCGCCCAGCAGACGGCCTTCGAGCAGTACATCAAGGGCGGCGGCGGATACGTCGGCATCCACGCCGCCGCCGACACCGAGTACGACTGGCCCTTCTACGAAGGCCTCGCCGGGGCGCTCTTCCACTCCCACCCGGCCATCCAGTCCGCCACCGTCAAGGTGGAGGACCGGGCGCACGACGCCACCGCCCACCTGGGCGGCACCTGGCAGCGCACCGACGAGTGGTACAACTACCGCACCAACCCGCGCACCAGCGCCCACGTCCTCGCCTCGCTCGACGAGTCCAGCTACTCGGGCGGGAACATGTCCGGCGACCACCCGATCGCCTGGTGCAAGGACTACCAGGGCGGCCGGGCCTTCTACACCGGCGGCGGCCACACCGACGAGTCGTACACCGAGCCCGCCTTCCGCCGCCACCTCCTCGGCGGCATCCGCTGGGCGGCCGGCATGACCGACGCCGACTGCCGTCCCGAGACCGGCTACACGTCCCTGTTCGACGGCTCGTCCACCACCGGCTGGAAACAGGCCGGTCCCGGCGGGTTCACCCTCGCCGACGGCGGCCTCACCTCCCACGGCGGGCTGGGCATGCTCTGGTACTCCGCGAAGGAGTTCACCGGCGACTACTCCGTCAAACTCGACTGGAAGGCGGCCGGCGACGACAACTCCGGAGTCTTCCTCGGCTTCCCGGCCTCCGACGACCCGTGGTCCGCGGTGAACAACGGCTACGAGATCCAGATCGACGCCACCGACGCGGCCGACCGCACCACGGGCTCCGTCTACGGCTTCAAGTCCGCCGACATCGCCGCGCGCGACGCCGCGCTGAACCCGCCGGGGGAGTGGAACACCTACGAACTCCGCGTCACCGGCGAACGCCTGGAGGTCTTCCTCAACGGCCGCAAGATCAACGACTTCACCAACACCGACCCGGCACGCAGCCTCGCACAGGGCCACATCGGCATCCAGAACCACGGCGACGGTGACGAGGTGTCCTTCCGCAACATCCGCGTCAGACAGGGCGGCGGCGGCCAGGAGCCCGCGCCCCGCACGGGCGAGGTGAAGGGGGTGAACGGCAAGTGTCTGGACGTGGACGGCGGGCAGACGGCCGACGGGACGAAGGTGCAGGTGTGGACGTGCAACGGTTCGGCCGCGCAGCGGTGGACGGTCGGTGGTGACGGCTCGCTGAAGGCGCTGGGCAAGTGCCTGGACGTCTCCGGCGGGGGCAGCGCGGACGGTACGCGGATCCAGTTGTGGACGTGCAACGGGACGGGTGCGCAGAAGTGGGCGGCGCAGTCCGACGGTACGGTGCGCAATCCGCAGTCGGGCAAGTGCCTGGACGCGTCGGGCGGTACGTGGAACGACGGGACCGCGGTCCATCTGTGGACCTGCCACACCGGACCCAACCAGAAGTGGACCCTGCCCTGATTCGACGGTCACCGCACGCTCCGTCCCGCCGCGGACGGACAGGCCCTTGCCCCTCACGGCAGCCGTGAGGGGCAAGGGCCGGCCGCGCTGGGAAAAACGGGGTCTTCCCGAAGAAATGATCTCGGTTGCGGGCGCCGATTGACACAAGTGATCGCAACCACACAGAATCCTTACGGCCTCTGTCACCAACTCATGCACAGTGGTAACCAGTTGACGACCGGTCGGCAGCACGCCGCCGATCCCGGCTGGGCCACGGTCGAGGATCGCTCTTCATGACTGCGCCCAGTCCGCCGGGTGAACGTCCCGGCCTCCGTACGGTGCTGCCGCCCGCCCTGGCCGCCGCCGTGCCGACCATGACGCTCGTGGCCGGTACCGCGGTGACGATCGTCCCGCCGGACGCGCGCGTGCTGTTCGCCTCCGGCGGGGGGACGCTCGCCGTGCTGCTGGGCGCCGCCGTGGCCGTCGCCGCCCGGTACCGCATCACCAGCCGCGTGCTGCGCGGCAAACTGGACGACGCCGGCGGCGACATCGGGCGGCTGCTCCAGGACAAGACCCGCATGCAGGCGGAGTTCGCCCGCGAACTGGAGCGCCGCGCCCAGGAGGCGGAGCGGGAACGGCACGTCCTGGCCGACGACCTCGAACGCCTCCGCGGTGACCACGCACGGCTGGCCGAGCGGGTCCGTCAGGCGGAGACCGAGCGGGCCACGGCGATCTCCGCCACCGCCAACGCCGCCGCCCGACTGCAGGCCCTGGCCAACGGCATCCTCGCCGACCTGCGCGCCATGGAGGAGAAGCACAGCGACGAAGAGGTCCTGGACGACCTGCTCCACCTCGACCACCGCACCGCCCAGGCCGGCCGCGTCGCCGACTCCATCGCCGTGCTCTCCGGGGCCCGCTCGGGCCGGCGCTGGGCCCGCCCCATCCCCATGGAGTCGATCCTGCGGGGCGCCATGGGCCGGATCGGCGGCTACCGGCGGGTGCGCGTCCACTCCACGAGCGAGACGGCGGTCGCCGGACACGCCGCCGAGGGCGTGATGCACGTCCTGGCCGAACTCCTCGACAACGCCACGAACTTCTCCCCGCCGACGTCCGAGGTCCACGTGTACGTGGAGGAGGTACCGGCCGGTGTGCTCGTCTCCGTGGAGGACAGCGGGCTCGTGATGAGCGATGTCCAGCTGCGGCGGGCCGAACGGGCGGTCTCCGGCGACATCACCGGACTCGGCGGTCTGACCGGCACCCGGCTGGGACTGGCGGTCGTGGGCCGGCTCTCCCGCAAGCACGGTCTGAAGGTGTCCTTCCGGCCGTCGGCCCGCGGCGGCACGGGCGTTCTCGTGCTGCTCCCGCAGGAGATCCTGACCGTCGCCGACACGCGGCCGTCGGCGCCGGAGGGTGCGGCTGTGTCCGCGTCGGGTGCGGCCCTGTCCGCGTCGGAGAGGACCGCGTCGCGCGCGGCCCTGCCCGCCTCGCAGGGCGCCGCGTCGAGCCTGTCCGCCGCCTCCCCGGCCTCCACGACCTCCGCGGGCTCGGAGCAGGATGCGGCGCCCGGGGGCGTACGTACCACCGGCGGCACGGACGCTCCCGGCGCCGGGTCCACCACGGCGGACCCCGACCGGTCGGCGGCGCCGCACACCGGCACCACGGCCGGCGGGCTGCCCCGGCGCCGCCGTGGCCACACCCTCGCCGCGGCCGAGCGGTCCCGGACCCAGCTCACCCGGCCGGGGCAGTCGTCCCAGCCGGACCGGACGAGCGCCGCGCCCACCGACATCCGGACCCGGACCGCCAGGTTCACGAGCTTCCGCCAGGCGGTGCGCGGGGAGGCCCCCCGCCCCGGACCCGACGGCGGCCCGAACCCCGCACCGCCCCCGGCGCAAGAGTCCGGCTCCGACACTCCCACCGCATAGACCGGAACGTCCGCCACGGGGCTGATCCCTCACCCGAGAGCCGTTCAGACCCACCGAGACCCATCAAGACCCTTCAAGACCCATCCGAGACCCCACCGGCGGGCCCGATCACTCCTCGTATCCGGAAGGCAATCCCACCCCATGACCGGCACCACCACCGACGAGAAGCTCTCCTGGCTCATCGAGGGCCTGCTGGAGCGCACCCCCGGCGCACGCCACGCGCTCGTGCTCTCCCGCGACGGCCTGAAGCTGTGCCGCACCTCGGGCCTCTCCACGGATCAGGCCGACCAGCTCGCCGCGATCGCCGCCGGCATCCAGTCGCTGTCCCAAGGGGCCTCCGTGGAGTTCGGCGACGGCACCGGGGGCGTCCGCTCGGCCATGACCGAGTTCTACGGCGGCGTCCTGTTCATCGTCGAGGCCGGTGAGGGAGCGCACCTGGCGGTCGTCACCACCGAGGACGCCGATCCCGGACTGGTCGGTCACCACATGAACGAGCTGGTGGAGCAGCTCGGCGACCACCTGCGCGCCGAGCCGCGGACCTCATGAGCCGCCCCGGCCGGGACGATGCCCCCGACCGGCTCTACACCGTCACCGGTGGCCGGAGCCGGACCGCACCGGACTCGCCGTTCGACCTGGTGACACTGGTCGTGGCCGAGTCCGCCCCGGTGCCGGGCATGCAGTCCGAGCACGCGGCGATCCTCCGGCTCGCCGAGCGCCCCACGGCGGTGGTCGAACTCGCCGCGGAACTGCGCCTCCCGGTGAGCATCACCAAGATCCTGCTCACCGACCTGCACGACCAGGGCCGCGTCAGCGCCCGCCACCCCCGCACGGCCGCCTCCTCCGGCCTTCCCGACCCCGACATCCTGGAACAGGTGCTCGTTGGACTCCGCAATCTCTGACGCCCGCACTCCGCTGGGTGCCTCCGCCGACAACGGTCTGAAGATCGTGATCGTCGGCGGCTTCGGCGTCGGCAAGACGACCATGGTCCGTTCGGTGAGCGAGATCCGCCCGCTCAACACCGAGGAGACCATGACCCAGGCCGGTGAGGCGGTCGACGACATCCGCGAGGTGCGCGGCAAGACCGCCACCACCGTGGCCTTCGACTTCGGCCGGATCACCCTGGACGCGCGCAACGTGCTGTACCTGTTCGGAGCGCCGGGCCAGGAGCGCTTCTGGTTCCTGTGGGACCGGCTCTTCTCCGGCACGCTGGGCGCGGTCGTCCTCGTCGACACCCGCCGGATCGACGACTCCTGGTACGCCATCGACCGTCTGGAACACCACGGCACCCCGTTCGTCGTGGCGTGCAACGACTTCGGCGGCACCGCGCACCCGCCGGCCGAGGTCCGCGCCGCCCTCGACCTGGACCCGCACGTCCCGCTGCTGTACTGCGACGCCCGCTCCCGGGAGTCCAGCAAGCAGGTGCTGATCGCCCTCGTCGAACACATCAGCAGCCGGTACGCCGCCCCGCACGCCGAGTCCTTCCAGGAGCTGGTCCCGTGAACACCACCCCCGTCCCCCTGGGCGGGCCCCGGTTCCAGACCGATCCGGCCGGGCTGTACCGGGAGATGCGCCGCGAGCACGGGCCGGTCGTGCCGGTGCTGCTCGACGGTGACATCCCGGCCTGGCTCGTCGTCGGCTACCGGGAACTGCACCAGGTCACCGGCGACCCGGTGCTCTTCAGCCGCGACTCCGACCTGTGGAACCAGTGGGAGAACATCCCCGACGACTGGCCGCTGCTGCCCATGATCGGCCGCAAGCAGCCGTCCATCCTCTACACCGTCGGCGAACGGCACCGGCAGCGCGCCGCGATGATCAGCGACGCCCTCGAAGCCGTCGATCCGTTCGAACTGCGCGGCCACTGCGAGCGGTTCGCGGACGAACTGATCGACGCGGTGTGCGCCAAGGGGGAGGCGGACCTGGTCGCCGACTACGCCATGCTGCTGCCGGTACGCGTGCTCGCCCGGCTCTACGGCTTCTCCGAGGAGGAGGGGCCCGCGCTGGTCACCGCGCTGAACGACATGATCGACGGCCGGGAGCGGGCGATCGCGGGCCAGCAGCACCTGGCCGCCTCCATGGCCGCCCTGCTGGCCGCGCGCAAGGCCGCACCCGACCGTGACGTCGTCTCCCGGATGCTCGCCGACAGCAGCGGTTTCACCGAGGAGGAGATCGCCCAGGACCTCATGGTGATGATGGCGGCCGGCCATCAGCCGACCGCCGACTGGATCGGCAACTCCCTGCGGCTGATGCTCACCGACGCCCGGTTCGCCGCGTCGCTGTTCGGCGGCCGCAACAGTGTCGCCGAGGCGATGAGCGAAGTCCTGTGGGAGGACACCCCCACCCAGAACGTGGCCGGCCGCTGGGCGTCCCGCGACACCCGGCTCGGCGGGCGCCCCATCCGCGCCGGCGACCTGCTGCTGCTCGGACTCCAGGGCGCCAACGACGACCCGCAGGTGCGCACCCACGGTGCCGCGCTCACGGGCGGCAACCACGCCCACTTCTCGTTCGGCCACGGCGAGCACCGGTGCCCCTTCCCCGCCCAGGAGATCGCCGAGGTCATCGCCCGTACCGCCATCGAGGTCGTCCTGGACCGGCTGCCGGACATCGATCTGGCGGTACCCGCCGACGCCCTGACCCGCCGCCCCTCGCCCTGGCTGCGCGGACTCACGGCCCTGCCCGTGCGGTTCACCCCGACCCCTGCCCTTGGAGGCACGCCGTATGACCACCGGCACTGAACAGACACGGATCGCCCTCGACCCCTTCGTCACCGACCTCGACGGCGAGAGCGCGCGGCTGCGCGAGGCGGGCCCGCTCGCCGCGGTCGAGCTGCCCGGGGGCGTGCCGGTGTGGGCCGTCACGCACCACGCCGAGGCCAAGCAGCTGCTGACCGATCCCCGCGTCGTGAAGGACATCAACGTCTGGGGTGCCTGGCAGCGCGGTGAGATCCCCGCCGACTGGCCGCTGATCGGGCTGGTCAACCCCGGCCGGTCGATGCTCACCGTGGACGGCGCCGACCACCGCCGCCTGCGCACCCTGGTCGCCCAGGCACTGACCCCGCGCCGCGTGGAACAGATGCGGGAGCGCATCACCCAGCTCACCCGCACCCTGCTGGACCGGCTGCCGGCCGGCGGTGACGTGGTCGACCTCAAGGCCGAGTTCGCGTACCCGCTGCCGATGTACGTGATCGCCGACCTGATGGGCATCGACGAGGCCCGGCTGCCCCGGCTGAAGGTGCTGTTCGAGAAGTTCTTCTCCACGCAGACCCCGCCGCACGAGGTCGTCGCCACCCTCACCGAACTGGCCACGATCATGGCCGAGACGGTCGCCGGCAAACGGGAGCGGCCGGGCGACGACCTCACCAGCGCGCTGATCGCCGCGTCCGACGGCGGTGACCGGCTCACCGACGAGGAGATCGTCTCCACCCTGCAGCTGATGGTCGCCGCCGGGCACGAGACGACCATCTCCCTGATCGTCAACGCGGTCGTCAACCTGTCCACCCACCCGGACCAGCGCGCCCTGGTGCTGTCGGGCGCGGCGGACTGGTCCGCGGTGATCGAGGAGACCCTGCGCTACTCGACCCCCACCTCGCACGTCCTCATCCGCTTCGCCACCGAGGACATCCCGGTCGGTGACCGCGTCCTGCCCGCCGGTGACGCGCTCATCGTCTCCTACGGCGCCATCGGCCGGGACGAGCGGGCCCACGGGCCCACCGCCGGACGGTTCGACATCACCCGCACCCCCGCCACCCGGCACATCTCCTTCGGCCACGGCCCCCACGTCTGCCCCGGCGCCGCGCTCTCCCGGCTGGAGGCCGGGGTGGCCCTCCCCGCCCTGTACGAGCGCTTCCCCGCCCTCGACCTCGCCGTCCCCGCCGCCGAACTCAGAAACAAGCCCGTGGTCACCCAGAACGACCTGTACGAACTCCCCGTGCGCCTGACCGGCAAGTAGAACCCGCGGCGCCACCGGGGCGCCCTCCCGAGGGAGGGCGCCCCCGCCGGCTCCCTCCACCGCTCGGTCCGGATCCACCGGGACGGCCGGGCCGTCGCGGCTCGCCTCGACGCGGTCACGGCCGGGCGGGTGTCCGCAGGGCGAGGAGGGCCACGTCGTCGTCGTTGGCGGCCGGGCGGACCCGGCGCAGCAGCTGGTCGGTGAAGGAGGTCAGGGGGCGGTGGGCGAGGGCGGCGGCGTGCCGGCGCAGCCGGTACAGGCCCTCGTCGAGGGAGTGGCCGGGTTCTTCGATCAGGCCGTCGGTGTACAGCACGAGGGTGGATCCGGGCGGCAGCAGGGCCGTCGCGTCGGTGCGCGGTCTGCCGGACCCGGTTCCCAGGAGGATGCCGTGACCGTCGGTGAGGTAGCGGGCCAGGCCGTCGTGGCTGATCAGCAGCGGCGGGGGATGGCCGGCGTTGGTCCAGGTCAGCTTCCAGTGGCCCTGGTCCGTCTCCTCGATGCGGGCGAGGATCATGGTGGCCATGGCGACCTCGGTGATGTGCATGACCGCTTCGTCGAGCCGGTCGACGATCCGGCTGGGCGGCTCCCGCAGCGCCCAGGCGTAGGCGCGGAGCATGTTGCGCACCTGGGCCATGCCGGCCGCGGCCTCCAGGTCGTGGCCCACGACGTCCCCGACCGCCAGCGCGGTGGCGCCGTCGGCCAGGGAGAAGGCGTCGTACCAGTCACCGCCCACCTGGGAGGCGTCGGGCGCGGGCAGGTAGCGGACCGTCATCTGCAGCCCGGGCACGCGCGGCATCTGGGGCAGCAGGTGGTTCTGCATGGTCTCGGCGACCTTGCGCTGGCGCTCGTACAGACGCGCGTTGTCCACCGCCAGCCCGGCGCGGCGCGCGATGTCCTCGATCAGGGGCAGGTCGGCGGTCGTGAACTTCTCCGGGTGCCCGGCGCGGCCCAGGGTGAGCGCGCCGAGGACCTCGCGGGTGCTGCGGATGGGGGCGATGGCCGCCGAGTGGATGCCGGTCGCCTCGAACAGGCGGCCCTGCTCGACGGCGATCCCGGAGTCCGGCTCCCGCTGGTAGGTCTCCGGCCCCGCGACCGCGGAGGCGACCCCGCGCAGGGCCTTGGACAGCGGCATCGGGGACTGCTCCGGGATCGGCGGCATCGGGCCCTGCAGGTCCTCGCGGTGCACCAGCGTGTCGCCGTCGGCGTGGACGACGAGCGCGCGCCACACCTCGTCGCGCTCGGTGATCAGATCGACGACGACCCAGTCCGCCAGCCGGGGCACCACGAGCGTCACCAGCCGGCGCAGCGCCTCGTCGACATCCAGGGTGGAGGTGAGCCGCGTGGTGGTCTCGGCCAGCAGCGCGAGCCGTTCCAGCTCCGACAGCGACGCGGCCGCCGCGCCCGGTCTCCGACCGGTTTCCTGCGGGTGGTCGCAGGTGTGGAAGACGACGAGCGTGCCCTTGTCGCCGCCGAGGTCGTAGGGGGTGATCAGCCAGGAGATGGGCAGTACGGTGCCGTCTCCGCGCGCGAAGTGGTCCGCCTCGCCCTGGGCGGCGCGTCCGGTGTGGAAGGCCTGCCGCATGGAGCACTGGCTCCTCGGCAGCCGCTGGCCGTGGGCGTCCCGGTGCAGCAGGTCGTGCGCGTCACGGCCGACGAGTTCCGCGGCGGACCGGGCGAGCATCTCCTCGGCGCGGGAGTTGACGGTGATGATGCGGCCCTCGGCGTCCACCACGTAGGCGCCGGTTCCGATGGCTTCCAGCGCGCCGGTCAGCGCGGCAGTGGCTGCCGTGCCGGACCTCGGTCCTCTGTGGGGCGTATGCCCAGGCCCTGCCATGTCCCTTCCCCTGCTCGTCGGTCGCTGCGGCGCCGGCCGACGGCACGTCCGCCCGGCGGCATCCGCTGTGCCGAGTACCCCGCTGCGCCCTCGAACCGGGTCCGGCGGCGTGCTGACCGACACCGTACCCTCGGCGGACCGGCGCAAGCCTGCCGTCAGCCGTCATCACCTCCGTCGGGCTGCCCGTACTGTCCGTGGCCGCTGCGGGCGTCAGCCGGATTGCCCGCCTTGCCGACCTTGCCCGCCTTGCCGGACCTGTCGTCCGGCCGTGCCGTCCTCCGCCGCACTTCTCAGACCGGGACATCCGGGAGTGACTGGTCTACACCCTTGACTGGTACAGACCAACACGGTTGAGTGTGCCTCCACAACCCCCCACCACGGCCGCCCCCACGCCGTGTCCGGTCCACCGGTGCGTGTGCGCTCCGCTGCGTCCTGCCCAGCGTGATGGCCGTGTTCCGTAAAGGAGTTGATCCCGTGTCGAGACGTCGTGTCTCCTCCCTCCTGGCCGTCCTCGCCCTCGCCGGCACCGCACCCGTGCTGCTCCCGGCCGCGAACGCCGCCGCCGCGGCGTGCTCCAGCTACCCCAACTGGGTGGCCGGCAAGGCGTACAACGCCGGTGACATCGTCCGCTACACCGACGGCAAGGCGTACATCGCCGAGCACGCCAACCCGGGTTACGACCCGGTCATCAGCACCTGGTACTGGGAGCCGTACGCCTGCGACAGCGGGCCGGGCACGCCCGACGCGCGCTTCGTCGTGACGGAGGCGCAGTTCAACCAGATGTTCCCCAACAGGAACCCCTTCTACAGCTACAGCGGCCTCACGGCGGCCCTGAGCGCCTACCCCGGCTTCGCCAACACCGGCAGTGACACGGTGAAGAAGCAGGAGGCCGCCGCCTTCCTCGCCAACGTCAGCCACGAGACCGGCGGACTGGTCCACGTCGTGGAGCAGAACACCGCCAACTACCCGCACTACTGCGACTGGAGCCGGCCCTACGGCTGTCCGGCCGGCCAGGCCGCCTACTACGGACGCGGCCCGATCCAGCTGAGCTGGAACTTCAACTACAAGGCGGCGGGCGACGCGCTCGGCATCGACCTGCTCAACAACCCCTGGCTGGTGCAGAACGACTCGGCCATAGCCTGGAAAACCGCTCTGTGGTACTGGAACACCCAGACCGGCCCCGGCAGCATGACCCCGCACAACGCCATGGTGAACGGCGCCGGCTTCGGCCAGACGATCCGCAGCATCAACGGCTCCCTGGAGTGCGACGGGAAGAACCCCGCGCAGGTGCAGAGCCGCGTGAACAACTACCAGCGGTTCACGCAAATCCTGGGGGTGAGCCCCGGCGGCAACCTGTACTGCTGACGGGGGTCACAGGGGGCGGGGGTTGGGTGTCATGCCCCTGACCGGCGCGGCGCATGAGTGACCTCGTGCGCCCGAGCCCGCCCCCGCACTCCGCCTCCGCGACTCCGCTCGCCACGACCGCGACGCCCGCCACGACCGCGACGCCCGCCGTCGCGGTCGTGGCCGCTATCCCGCTGCCGCGCGGCTTGCTTCGTTATTACGTAATAACGTAATCTCCGGCTCATGGCTGAGGACTCCCTGTCCGAGCGGCTTGCCGCGCTCGAGGAACGCGTCGCGCGGCTGGAAGCGGCACCGCAGACACGGCAGACATCTCCCGACGAGGTGTTCTGGGCACTCGAAGGCCTGCGCGGACGGCTGACCGGGGACGGGCAGGTGCTGTTCACGGGCGCCGTGGACCTGCCCACGGGGGAGCACTACGAGTGGCAGCAGGCCGCGGAGACCGGCAGCCTGCTCGACGCTGACTGGTCGGACCACGCCGTGCCCTACGCCGCGCTCGGGCACCCGGTGCGCCTCACCCTGCTGCGGGCGGTACTGCGTGGCACCCGCTCCGCGGCCGGCCTGCAGGAGACCGCCGGGCTGAACACCACCGGGCAGCTCTACCACCACCTCAGGCAACTCACCGCCGCCGGCTGGCTGGAGGCCGGGGGACGTGGCCACTACCAGGTGCCCGCGGGCAGGGTCGTGCCGCTCCTCGTGCTGCTGTCCGCGGTGGCCCCCGCGCCCACCGACGACTCGAGGGATGACCAGTGAACCGACGCAGACTGATGGGCACGGTGGCGGCCGCGGCCGGTACGGCACTGATACCGGGCAGGGCCACGGCAGCGGGGGA
Organism: Streptomyces sp. NPDC052687; assembly: GCF_040678395.1. Lineage (NCBI taxonomy): Bacteria > Bacillati > Actinomycetota > Actinomycetes > Kitasatosporales > Streptomycetaceae > Streptomyces > Streptomyces sp. NPDC052687. The sequence goes on from NZ_JBFATR010000038.1 coordinate 59,071, forward strand.
CGGCCTGGCGGCGCGGGTGCGCCCCTATCTCGACCGGGCCCTGGCCGCCGGAGCGCCCAGCGCCGTGTTCGGTGTCATCCGCGACGGCCGGCGGCATGTGGCCGGCGCCGCCAAGGACGGCCCCGCCCCCGACGGCCGCACCGTCTTCCAGCTCGGCTCGATCGGCAAGACGTTCACCGCCACCGCGCTCGCGCGTGCCGTGGGGGCCGGCAGGGTACGCCTGGACACGCCCCTCACCCTGCCGCCGGGGTTCACCGTCCCGCGCGGAAAGACCCGGCACATCACCCTGCGCGACCTGGCGACCCACTCCTCCGGCCTGCCCCGCCTCCCGGCCAACCTCCTGGACGACGCGGACCCGTACAACCCGTACGCGCACTACACGCTGAAGGACCTGGCCGCCGGGCTGCCCCGGACCGCCCTGGTCCATGAGCCGGGAAGCGCGTACGCCTACTCCAACCTAGGCTTCGGACTGCTCGGCCAGGCCCTCGCCTTCGACGGCGTCGACTTGATGCTGCGGCGCCGGGTGACCGCACCGCTGCGCCTGCCGGACACCACCACGACCCTGCGGCCGGACATGGCCTCCCGCAAGGCCGTCGGGCACATGGAGGGGGAAGCCGTACCCGACTGGCGCGACCGCGTCCTCAGCGGCGCGGGCACCTCGATGTACAGCACCGCCGACGACATGCTCCGCTACCTGAGTGCCCAGCTGCGCCCGGAGCGCTCACCCCTGCGGGAAGCGATCGAGCTGACGCAGCGGCACCACTTCACCGACCCCGGCACAGGGCTGCGGCTCGGGCTCGGCTGGCACTTCGGCACCCTGTCCGACGGCCGGACCGTGACCTGGCACAACGGCGGCACCTACGGCTTCAGCACCTGCGCGGTGTTCCACAGGAAGAGCGGGACGGCGGCGCTGATGATGGTGAACACCTTCAGCGGCGACGGCGCGACCTCGTTCGACGCGCTGGCCTTCGACCTGCTGGCCGAACTCGCCGGTTCCTGAACAACGCGTGCGCGGCCGCGGTGGAACGGCGAGGTGAGGCCTCGCCGTTCCTGGCCGTGGCGGCCGTCGTGCCGAACCGCATGCCGGGCGAGCGGTGAGGCTTCAGGCCGTCCACACCGTGCCGCGGGCCTCGTACTCGAGCATCTGCTCCAGGCCCACCGCGGCGTCCGCGCCGAGTTCGCGGCGTACCAGCCACAGGGCGAGATCCAGCCCGGAGGTCACCCCTCCCGCGGTGACCAGGTCGCCGTCGTCGACCACGCGGGCGTTCTTCAGCACGCCGCCCTGCTGCTCCAGGTCGGCCCGCGCCCGGTGATGGGTGGTGCACGGGCGGCCCCGGGTCAGCCCGGCCGCGGACAGCAGCATCACGCCCGTGCACAGGGCGCTGACGGTCAGGCCGGGCCGGGTCGCGGCGGCCAGGGCCCGGGGCAGGGAGCCGCGCCGGATCTCCGCCCACACACCCGGATCCTCGCGGCGCGCGTAGCCGCCGCCGGGGACGACGAGGAGGTCCGCCTCGCCGGGGGCCCATCCGTGGTCGACGCGCAGCCTCGTGCCGTAGGCGGCCTGGACGGTACGCGGACCGTCGAGCGTCACACAGCGGACCTCCACCTCCCGGTCGGCGAAGTAGCCGGAGGCGGAGAACACCTCGTACGGGGCGGAGAAGTCGAGTTCCTCCACGCCGTCGAACATGACGACGTGCACGCGTAACGGACGGTCGCGCCGGGGCGCGGCGGCGGGCGCGGCAGCGGCCCGGGTGGCGGCGCCGGCCGTCAGCGTCGCGGCACCGAGGGCGGTGCCGGCGTGCAGGAGAGTACGGCGGTTCATGTCGGTCGGTACTCCGTTTCTCGATCGGTCGGTCGGGGGCGGGAAGGGGGAGCGGCAGTGGCCGTCCGCCGCGGCGCGCTCGGCGGAAGGGGGTTCAGTGAGGGCCCGGTTGCAGGTCAGTTGCCCCAGCGCGCGGCCTCGGCCATCGTCTCCATCCGCGTTCGGTGCGGCGGCGTGGACCGTTCCCGCAGGAGTTCCGCGGCGATGGAGAAGAGCGGCGCCTTCTCCGGGCGGTGCCGTGCCTGCGCGACGATCTCGTCGGTGAGGGTGGTGGCCATGGACAGCCGCGGATAGGCGGCGTGGATCGCGGCCCCCGTGGCGTCGTCGACGCAGTCCGTGTCCCAGCCGAAATCCATGCCGGTTCCCTGGTGCACCAGGGCGCACAGGATGCCGCGGCGCTCGGCGACGCCCGGCGACGTGTGCAGCGCGATGGCCTCCCACACGGCGTCGACGTCGGCGGCGGGCAGACCCTGCGCGGTGAGGAACTCCGCGGCCGTGTCGGCGCCGTCGACCTCGAACCGCTGGTGGCGGTCGCCCGCCCGGGTCAGGCCGATGTCGTGCAGGACGCAGGCCAGGAACAGCAGTTCCGGATCGTAGTCACGCCCCGGCTCGGCCCCCTGGTGGTCGGCGCGCAGACGGGCGAACAGCGCGCTGCGGACGCTGTGGTTGGCGGTCGCGGTGGACTCCGTCTCACGCACCAGGTCCAGCGCGCGGCGGGCGAGGGGAGTGTCGGGCAGCGGCGGGAGGCCGGTGGTCGTCACATCGGTCATGGCATCGATGATCGGCTGCGGCCATCGGCCAGGACAGTGGCAGACTTGCCTCCATGCGTGAGGAAACGGCCACCTCCCGTGCGCCGCAGCGCGTGGCGGTACTGGTCATGGACGGCGTGCTCCCCCTCGATCTGGGCATCCCGGCCCAGGTCTTCATCGGCGTGCCCGGCGACCCGTACGACCTGACCCTGTGCGGCCGGACCGCGGGGCCGGTCCCGACCGCGGCCGGGTTCGCCGTGACGGTGGGGGCCGGACTGGAGGCGGTGCGCGACGCGGACACCGTGGTGGTGCCGGGGTACGCGCCGCACCTGCGGGAGCTTCCGGTGGACGTGCTCGCCGCGCTGGCCGCGGCGCACGACCGCGGGCGGCGGCTGGTGTCCATCTGCACGGGGGCGTTCGCGCTGGCGGCAGCCGGCGTCCTGGACGGCCGCAAGGTCACCACCCACTGGAAGTACGCCGGCGAACTGGCGGCGCGGTACCCGAAGGTGTCGGTCGACCCTCGCGTGCTCTACGTCGACGAGGGACAGGTGCTGACCTCGGCGGGAGTCGCCGCCGGTATCGACCTGTGCCTGCACCTGGTACGGCGCGACCTCGGCTCCCGGACGGCGAACGAGGTGGCGCGCACCCTGGTCTCCGCTCCCCACCGCGACGGCGGGCAGGCCCAGTACATCAAACGGCCGCTGGCCCCCGATCCGTACGGCGTCACCCTCGCGCCCACCCGCGCGTGGGCCCTGTCCCGCCTGCACGAACCCCTGACGGTCACCCGGCTCGCCGCGCACGCCCACATGGCACCGCGGACCTTCGCCCGCCGCTTCGTCGCCGAGACCGGCACGACGCCCCTGCGGTGGCTGCTCGCCGCCCGGCTCGACCGCGCCCGGGAGCTGCTGGAGAGCACGGAACTCACCGTCGACCACATCGCCGACCGGTGCGGTCTGGGCAGCTCCGCGAACCTCCGGCTGCACTTCCGGCGCGCCCTCGGCACGACCCCCACCGCCTACCGTGCGGCCTTCGCCCCGACGGCCCGGCCGCACTCCGCCCAGATCTGAACCGGGAGCGGGGCGCCCGTATGCGCCCGCGCACGGAGCGTCATGCGTGACTCCCGCGTCACGGGGGACACGAGTCGACATGTCGACGGTGAGAGAACAGCAGCCCTCGGCCGCCTCGGGCGGCCCGGCGCTCAAGAAGGCCCTGACCACCCCACTGCTGTACTTCTTCATTCTCGGGGACGTCCTGGGCGCCGGGGTGTACGTGCTGGTGGGGCAGGTCGCCGGGGAGGCGGGCGGAGCCGTCTGGGTGCCGCTGGCCGTCGCCCTGCTGCTGGCCCTGCTGACCGCGGCCTCCTACGCCGAGCTGGCCACGAAGTACCCGCGGGCCGGCGGCGCCGCCCACTACGCGACGCGGGCGTTCGGCCCGTTCGCGGGCTTCCTCGCGGGGTTCTGCATGCTCGCCGCCGGCATCGTCTCCGTCGCCGCCCTGGCCCGCGGCTTCGGCGGCGACTACCTGTCGGCCTTCGTGACCCTGCCCGTGGGCCTGGTCGCCGTGGTGTTCCTCGCCCTGCTGGCCCTGCTCAACGCGCGCGGCATCAAGGAGTCGATGCGCGCGAACGTCGTCGCCACCGTCATCGAGGTCGGCGGGCTGCTCATCGTCGTCGCCCTCGGCGCGTGGCTGCTGCTGCGCGGCGACGCGGACCCCGGGCGGCTCACCCGCCTCGGCACCCCGGAGAAGGGCGCCGCCGCCGCCGTACTCAGCGGCTCCGTCCTCGCGTACTACTCCTTCGTCGGCTTCGAGACGTCCGTGAACGTCGCCGAGGAGACCCGCGACCCCCGCCGCTCCTACCCGCGCGCCCTGTTCGGCGCGCTGGCCACCGCCGGGGCCGTCTACGTGCTGGTGGGCATCGCCGCCTCGGCGGCCGTGCCGACGGACCGGCTCGCCGCCTCCAGCGGCCCGCTCCTGGAGGTCGTCAAGGAAGCGGGCGGAGTGCCCCTGCTGCTCTTCAGCGCCATCGCGCTCGTCGCCGTCGCCAACGGCGCCCTGCTCACCGGCATCATGGCGTCCCGCCTCGCCTTCGGCATGGCCCGCGACGGCCTGCTGCCCGCACCGCTGGCCAAGGTGCTGCCCGGCCGCCGCACGCCCTGGGCCGCCATCGCGGCCACCACCGTGCCGGCCATGGCCCTCGCGCTGACCGGCAGCGTCGCCGTCCTGGCGTCGACTCTGGTCCTCCTGCTGCTGGTGGTCTTCCTCATCGTCAACACCGCCGTGCTGGTCCTGCGCCGCGATCCCGGCACGGAACCGCACTTCCGCGCCCCAACCGTGCTGCCCGTGCTGGGCGCGGCCTCCTGCGTCCTGCTCGCCACCCAGATCGAGGGCCGGGTGTGGCTGCGGGGCCTGATCGTCCTCGCCGTCGGCGCGCTGCTCGGCACGGTGGCGGCGCTGCGGCGCAACCGCCACCGGCACCGGGCCGAGCAGCCGGTACGGCCGTGACAGGACGACGGGGCGGCGGGCCCTCGGCGCGGTAGCGCGGACGGCCTCACGCTCCCGGCCTCCCGGATCACAGGACGAGCCGGCGCGGACGGCCTCACGCTCCCGGCCTCCCGGATTACGGAACGAGCCGGCCGCTCCCCGCGGTGGCCCGCACGGGCCGGCCGCCCTCCGCCGTGGCCGGTGGTCCCACCAGCTCCCGGGTGAGTGCGGCGGGGCCGGGGCCGGTGAAGTCGCGGGCGCCGTGCAGCCAGGTGACCTTCGCGTACAGGTCCTCTTCCGACAGGGACCGCAGCAGCGCGTCGCGGGACCGGGCCAGGGCACCGCTCGGGTGGTACAGCCGGTCGCCCATCTCCCGCGCCAGGAGCTGGGCGCTGCCCGCCCGGCTCCAGCGGGCGTCCCGGTAGACCGCGAGGAGTCCGGGCACCGCGCCGGGACCGGCCGAGTTGAGCAGGCCGCCGAGGACCACCGCGTCCTCCAGGGCCTGGCAGGCGCCCTGAGCGGCGTACTGCAGCATGGGGTGGGCGGCGTCGCCCAGCAGGGCGACCCGGCCGTCGGTCCACGTGGCGACCGGGTCACGGTCGCACAGCACCCACTCCCGCCACGCGTCGGCCAGGCCCGCCACGTTCCGCGCGAGCGGGTGCAGTCCGTCGAGGCGGTCCAGGACGTGCTCGCGCGGGACCGGCCGGCCGCTGACCAGCTCCTGGGCGCCGTCGTCCACGGTCAACGCGACGTTGAGGTGCCGGCCGCCGTCGATCAGGTAGTGGACGAGATGCCGTCCCGTGCCGGCCCACAGAGTCACCGTGTTCCACCGCAGGTGTTCGGGGACGCGCTCGACGGGGACCAGGGCCCGGTGGATGGTGTGGCCGGAGGGCTTCGGCGGGCCGTCGTCCACCAGCCGTGCCCGGACGGCCGACCACAGCCCGTCGGCTCCCACGAGGAGGTCGCCGCGGAAGGCGCGGCCGTCCGCGGTGCGGACCGTGACGTCCCCCGGCCCCTGGGTGTAGTCGGCCACGGACGCGCCGGTCACCAGCGTCACCGCGGGCGCCGCCCGGCAGGCGGCGAGCAGCGGGCCGTACAGATCGCGTCGCCCCACCACCGCGTAACCGCCGCGGAACCGGTGCCGGTACTCGCCGGTCAGCGGGAGACCGGCCAGGAGTTCCCCGGTCGCGCCGTCCACCAGCCGCAGCGCCTCGACGTGCACCCCGCGGGCCCGGACCGCGGGCCCGACACCGAGCCGGTCCAGGGCGAGGAACCCGTTCGGCGCGATCTGGATGCCCGCGCCGATCTCGGTGAGTTCTTGCCGCCGCTCCAGGACGGTGACCCGGTGTCCGCCCCGGGCCAGGGCGAGCGCGCACGCGAGACCACCGATGCCGCCGCCCGCGACGAGCGCGTGAACCATGGCGTGTCCTTTCCTGCCGGGGTGCGGTGGTGTGGTGGGTGGGGGCGCCGGTGCCGGTGCCGCTCGGGTCACGGAGGCAGCAGCCCGGCGAGGAGGGACGCGAGGATGCGGGGGCCGTCCCGGGTCAGGACGGATTCGGGGTGGAACTGGAGCGAGGCGAAACGGGCGCCCTTCAGGGCGTGCACCTCGCCGCTGGCGGGATCACGCGCGACCTGGACGGGCCCGAGGCGGGGATGGTGCAGCAGGTCCCGCTCGCAGCGGGCCTCGAACGTGTTGTAGAAGCCGACGTGTTCGCGCCGGCCGAACAGGCTGATCTCCCGTCGGGTGCCCTGGTTCGGCACATCGCGGCGGACCAGGTCCAGACCCAGGCGGATGCTCAGCAACTGGTGGCTGAGGCATACGGCGAGGAAGGGCCGGTCGTGGGCCACGAGCCGGTCCATGAGGGCCCGGAGCCGGGCGATCTTCCGGTCCGTGAGCCGGCGCGGGTCCCCGGGGCCGGGACCCGGCACCACGAGATCCCAGCCGTCGAGACCCCACTCGCCGAGCCCTGAACCGGGACGCCCGCCGCCGGGCTGCCCGTCGGAGGCCGCCCGGCCGCGGTCCGGCTCACCCAGCTCGTCCCAGCGGCGGATCGTCACCGCGGCGCCCAGCGCGCCCAGCTGGTGGCCCAGCATGGCGGTGAAGGTGTCCTCGCCGTCCACCAGCAGGATCCGCGGAGCGGCCCCGCCGTGGCGGGCGGGCGTGCCCCGCCGTTCGGGCTCGGCGAGCCAGAACCGGGCGAGGGCGTCATTGCGGGCGGCCAGCGCGGCCCGTACGTCGGGGTGTCCGGCGAACCGGCCCGGCGCGCCCCCGCCGAGCGCCGCGAGCAGCCCGGCCGCCTTGGCGCGGGTCTCGCGCGCCTCCGTGTCCGGGTCCGAGTGCCGGACCAGGGTGGCGCCGACACCGATGCTCAGCCGCGCCTCCTCCGGGGTGGCGCCGGACCCGCCGCGGATGTCGGCCGTACGGATCAGGATGGCCGAGTCCAGGCTGTGCCGGCCGGACGGCTCCCGGCCGATCAGCGCCAGCACTCCGCTGTAGTAGCCGCGGCCGGCGCTCTCGTGGCGGACGATCACCTCCGCCGCGCTCTCCACCGGTGACCCGGTGACGGTCGGCGCGAACAGCGTCTCGCGCAGGACCTCGCGCACGTCGAGGTCACACCGGCCGCGGATCAGGTACTCCGTGTGCGAGAGGCGGGCCATCTCCTTCAGGTACGGGCCCAGCAACTGCCCGCCGTCCGGGCAGATCCGCGCCATGGTCTTCAGCTCCTCGTCCACGACCATGGCGAGTTCGTCGGTCTCCTTGCGGTCCGCAAGGAACGACAGCACCCCGTCGAGGGTGGGGCCGCCGACCGGATGGCAGTACGTGCCGCTGACCGGGTTCATGACGGCGGTGCCGTCCTCGACGCTGATGTGCCGCTCGGGTGTCGCGCCGATCAGCCAGCGGCCCGGCGTGTGCACGAGGAAGGTCCAGTAGGCGCCGTTCTCGCGCCGCAGCAGCCGGTGGAAGAAGGACAGGGCGCCCGCCCGGGTGAAGTCCGGCAGCCGGCTGGTGAACGTGCGCCTGACGACGAAGTTCGCACCCGCCCCCCGCCCGATCTCCTCGGCCACCACCCGGCGCACCGCCTCCGCGTACTCCCGGTCGGGCGGATCGAAGCCGCGCTGGTCCGACTTGACCGGCTCGTCGGGGAGGCGCCGCAGGGCCTCCGCGACGGGCAGCTCCTGCCGCTCGGTGACCGGCATCCCGATCAGCGCCTCGCCGTCGTCGCGCACGGCGTGGCCGCGCTCGGCCAGTTGCCGGTACGGCACGACGACGAGCACCTCCCCGGGGCCGTCCCCGGAACCCTCCGGGGCCCCGGGCAGCGGCAGATCGCCGAGGCGCGCGTACGGGGCCGCCGACCCGAGCAGCACCTCCACCGTGCCCGGCGCGCTCTGCGGCCGGTGCAGCAGGGCGAACGCCGGGGCGGAACCGTCCAGGACGCGGGCCAGCGCGTCGGGCGCGCCCGCGCGGCGGGACCCTGCGTCCGGGCGGCGCGCGCTCACCGCAGCGCCTCCGCCACGGACACGGCCACCGCGCCTCGACCTGCGGCTGTCTCGGTGGCGACCACGGCCGCCGGGCCGTGACCACCGCGACCCGCGGCCGCCTCGCCCGCGATCCAGTCGACGGCGACGGGGGCGCCGTTGGCGCGGATCGCCTTCGCCACCT